>WLDZ01000029.1 GCA_009704515.1 Actinomycetota bacterium | reverse complement strand
GGCCGAACAGGACGCAGTGTTGAATTGCACATCATGGATTCGCGAATCCTTGGTTGGACTCGTTTCGCAGATCCAACTGCGTAACAGTTATTTGTGAATTGGTCCGTCGCCATCACGAAGTGACGGTGCACCACGACCAGTGCGTCGTGCGATGATTTCTCCACAAATAGAAATTGCAGTTTCTTCGGGCGTGCGTGCGCCGATGTCGAGTCCAATTGGCGACATCAGTCGCAGCAATTGTTCTTCGGTGACACCGGCTTCAATCAAGCGCTCGATGCGCTTTGCATGAGTCTTTCGGCTACCCATTACGCCGATGTAGCCAACGTTGGTGGCAAGTGCGCCAACTATTGCAGGAACATCAAACTTGGGGTCATGCGTCAAAATGCACACTGCGTCACGTTGCGTAAGTTGTGCTCCGCGCTCTGCAAATAACGGAGCAGGCCACGTAACCAGTACCTCATCGGCCATCGGGAAGCGGCGCTTGGTTGCGAACACTTCGCGCGCGTCGCACACCAACACGTGATAGCCCAACACCTTGGCAACACGGGCGAGAGCGGACGTGAAATCAACTGCGCCGAAAATCACCATGGTTGGTGGTGGCGAAAACGCATCAATGAACACGCGAACGGTTGGAGTGTTGACTAGATCTTCTGGAGTGGTCTGACCTTGTGGTCCGTAATGACGAACGCTGGTTCTGCCAGCTTCAAGTTCGCCTTGCGTATCGCGCGCAACCACTCTGTCGAGTTCCGCATTACCAAGGGTTCCTTGCCCAGCATTCTCTGGAGTAACGAGCAACATTGCGCCAATGTTTGGACCATCAATGACTGTTGCAAGCGCCACTGGCTTGTTTGCGCGAGTGCGCTCTGAAAACAGTTGATACAGCGACATCGTGATTTACCAGGTAAGTGGCTGAATGAATAGGTGAATAATTCCGCCGCAGGTAAGGCCAACTGCAAATGCCTCGTCATCTGAATAACCGAACTTCACCAATCTGGGTTGCTTGTCGCCATTCAAAATTGCAAGAGCTTCGGCAACAACTGCGCCTTCAACACAACCACCACTCACCGAACCGATGACTTCGCCGTCTTCGTTGACAGCCATTGCTGCACCAGGGTCGCGAGGGCCCGAACCTTCAATGTCGACCACGCGCGCAAGAGCAATCTGTTTGCCCTGCGCCTTCCAGCGGTCGATGTCGTTGAGTAGTTCGCGCATAGTTCCAGTCAATCGGCAGAAATGACGCGAGTGAGGCGTTCCATGGCTTCAAGTGAGTGACCTTCAACAAACTCATCAATGAATGGAAGCGCGGCAGCCATGCCTTTGGCGAGCGGCGCATATCCAGGCGTGACTTTTAATGGGTTTACCCAGATGAGTCGGTGCGACACACGTTGCAGGCGTTTCATCTGTTCGCCCAACAGTTCTGGGTTGCCTCTGTCCCAACCATCAGACAACACAATCACAATTGCGCCGCGTGCCATTCCACGAACACCCCAGGTGTCGTTGAATTTGCGCAGGCTTTCACCAAGCCTTGTTCCGCCGCTCCAGTCGGGAACTTGCTCTGCTGCGCGTTTGATTGCCTTATCTGGGTCACGGCTGCGAAGTTCTTTTGTGAGTCGCGTGAGACGGGTGCTGAACGCAAAGGCTTCCACTCGTTGCCTGCCGGCAACTGCAGCATGCATGAATCGAAGCAGCGCGCGTGCGTATGGTTCCATGCTTCCGGAAATATCGAGTAACACCACAATGCGGCGTAGGCGATCGCTTGGTTGCTTCCAATGCAATTGCATGGGCTCGCCGCCATGACTGATTGATGCGCGAACCGTGCGGCGCAAATCGTGACGCGAACCGTTTCGTTTTGCTGTTGTTAAACGAAGTGATCGTCGCGGCGGGCCAGCAAACCGCAGTGCCTGCATGAGGCGTTGTGCTTCTGCAAGTTCCGAATCGTCGTATTGGGCGAAATCTTTTTTGCGCAGTGCTTCGGAAGCAGAGAAGCGCAAATGAATTGCTGGATTTGAGTCGTAGTCACCAACATGCGGATCGGTTTCAGTCTCGTCATCGATGAGGAGTGAGATCTTTCGTGGCGAGAGTTCTTCGGTGGCGTCATTGCTTGAGCGATGTTCCCAAAACACGGCAAACGCGCGATCAAATAGCTGGTGATCTTCTGGTCTGCGTACCAATGTGCTGCGACCGGCCCAGAACACATCGCTGCGCGATTCAAGTGATACCACGCTGAGGGCGTTAACAAATGTCAGCACCGAATCAAGGGGAACTTGTAAACCAACGCCACGCAACACTCGCGCAAATGACACTGCCATTTCTTCTGGCGAAGAGGAAACGGCAGTGGTCATGAATTATCCGTGCAACAGACCGCGATCAAACGCTTGGGCAACGATTTGACTGATGCCTTGCTCGCGCACGCGGTCGTGGTCTTCGCGGTATTTCAACACGGTTCCAAGCGTTGCCGAAACAACGGACTCGTTGAGTTCGCGAGCGCCAAGTTGGGCGAGTGCAGTTGCCCAGTCAATGGTTTCAGCAACCCCAGGAGGCTTGTACAAATTGAGTGAGCGCATGTGTTCCACAGCCGCTGCAACCTGCTTGGCAAGCGATTCGGCAATTTGTGGAACGCGCAGGCGCACGATTGCAACTTCACGATCAAAGCTTGGATGGTCTACCCAGTGATACAAGCAGCGGCGCTTCAATGCATCGTGCACATCGCGTGTGCGGTTGGAAGTAAGAATCACAATCGGTGGAGTAGCGGCCTTGAACGTTCCCAATTCGGGAACGGTTACTTGGAAGTCGGAAAGAATTTCCAGCAAATACGCTTCGAACTCATCGTCGGCACGATCAATTTCGTCAATCAACAACACAGCCGGCGTTTCGCGCTGTTCAATTGCACGAAGCAAGGCACGTTTGATAAGAAAGCGCTCGTTGTACAACTCGCTCTCGAGTTCGTTTGCTTTCTTGGTCGTTGCTTCGCCGCTCGCTTCTGCAGCACGCAGGTGCAACAGCTGGCGCGAGTAGTCCCAGTCATAAACGGCTTGCGCAGCATCGATTCCTTCGTAGCACTGTAAGCGAATGAGTTCGCCACCAGTCATGGCTGCAATCACTTTGGCGAGTTCGGTTTTACCAACGCCTGCTTCACCTTCAAGAAGAAGCGGTCGCTTCAGGGTGAGCGCCAAGTACACGGCGGTGGTGAGGCCTTCTTCAGCCAGGTAGTTCTGCTCGGCGAGTGCCGCTCGAACTTGCTCTACCGAAGTGAATCCCGCTTGCGCCATGCGTTCAGGCTAGGGGCTAAGGGATTATGAATCGAAGCCAAGGCCCAATTGATCGAGGCTGCGGAGCCAAAGGTTTCGCTTTCCCGTCTTGTCTTCACGGTTCAGTGCCCAACGAGTGGTCTGAATACCAATGAATCGGAATGGCTCGGGAGGAAATGGCAAAGGTTTACTCTGCACAAACTGTGTTTGTGTTGCAGGAGTTTTGCGACCGTCAATCATGTCGAGCATGACCTCGGCGCCGAATCGGGAACTGGCAACACCTAAACCGGTATAGCCAATTGCATAGGCAACACGGTCGCGCATGGCTTGGCCCCAAAACACGCTGTAACGGCTGCAGGTGTCGATAGCACCGCCCCAAACATGCGAGAAGCGAACACCTTCAAGTTGAGGAAATGTTTCAAAGAAGTGTTGTGAAAGCTTTGCCCACGTTTCAGGCCGCGATTCAAGTTCGGAGTTCACTTTTCCGCCGAAGAAATACACCGCGTCGTACCCACCCCACAAAATTCTGTTGTCGGCAGTCAGTCGGTAGTAGTGGAACTGGTTCGAAATATCGGAGAGGCCTTGACGATTCTTCCAGCCGATGCTTTCCAACTGTTGAGGCGTGAGTGGCTCTGTGGTGAGGCAATAGTCGTACACTGGCGCAATGTAGTTATGCATACGGCGAAGCAGAGGCTTGAATGCGTTTGTTGCAAGCGCAACTCGTTTCGCGTGCACTTTGGAGAGTGGTGTTTCCACAACAATTCCGCCTGGCGAGTAGTCAAGACCAACGGCTTTCGTGTCTTCGTAGATACGAACGCCAAGTTGTTCAGCGGCACGCTTCAATCCCCAAGCAAGTCGCGCAGGGTCGACAAGTGCTGCTGTGTCCTTGCACCACATGCCGCCAGTAAAAATTGGCGACGCAACTTCTTTGCGCACTGTAACTTCATCAAGCCACTCCACTTTGTGGCCAAACTCGCGCAACTGGTCGTAGTCGTCTTTGAGTTCGTCTAGGTATGTTGCCGAATGTCGCGTGCTCGCAATTTCGATAACTCCATTGCGTTCGAAATCGCAGTCAATGTTGTAGCGCTTAATTGCCGCTTCAATTTCGTTGAGGTTCTCAAGCCCCAAGTCTTCAAGCAATCCAACTTCGTCAGGGAAGCGTTGCTGTGCGTTAGCAATGCCATGCGTGAGGCTGGAGTCCATGAACCCGCCATTACGACCGCTTGCCGCAGAACCGATTTCATGTGCTTCAATCAGCACTACATCTCGGTCAGGGTCGCGCTCCTTGGCCAAGATGGCAGTCCACAGCCCGGTGTAGCCGCCACCCACAATGCATAAGTCGCACGTTTCAGCGTGCACCAGCATGGGGTTCGACTCTGGTTCGTCTGCATCATCAAACCAATACGGAAATGAATCGGCGTCCGCAATCGCGTCAAGAAAACGCTCGTCTTGTTGATACCCACCCATGGGTTTCTCACCACCTAACAAGGTCAACAGTAGCAGTGCGGCAAGTATTGTTTCCCGCATGGATCTTGGTATTTCGCAACGAACGGCAGTAGTAGCGGCGGCCTCGGCAGGGCTGGGTTTTGCCAGTGCTCAAGCACTTGCAAACGAGGGGGTTCGTGTCGTGATCTGCAGTCGCGATGCCGATCGCGTTGCCGATGCAGCGAAGAAAATTGGTAATGGATGTGTGGGAATAGTTGGTGATGTTTCCACTACAGAAGGCGCACTTGCGTTCATTCGTGAAGCGAGAACGATTCTTGGCGACATTGACATTGTGATTGCTAATGGCGGTGGACCACCAGCGGGAAATTTTGCATCAACTGATCTCAATCTGTATCCAGCAGCAATTGAACGCAGCATGTTGGCAACAGTTGCCATGTGCAAGGAAGTTATTCCAGGCATGCAACAACGCGGTTGGGGTCGCATTGTGGCAATCACCAGCACAGCAGTTCGTCAGCCGTTTGCGAATCTCATTTTGTCCAGCACAGCCCGCGCGGGACTTACTGCATTTTTGAAAACAGTTGCCACTGAAGTTGCATCAAATGGCATCACGGTAAACACGGTGCAGCCGGGCACTCATGCCACCGACCGCATAAAGCAGTTGTATGGTTCTATGGAAGGCGCGGCAGAAGGAATACCTGCAGGCGTTGTTGGAGACCCGAAAGACTTCGGAAGCGTTGTTGCGTTTCTGTGCAGCGAGCAAGCCAAATTTGTCACCGGCACTCACTTGCAAGTTGATGGTGGCTCGTACCCGGGGTTGATCTAATGCTTCAACATGTTGTTGCGCTGACGTGGAACGATTCGGTTCCTGAAAACTATGCAGAAGTGGTGAACAAAGCTCTGTTTGATATGGCAAAAACTATTCCTTCGGTGCGCAGCTACCGCTGTGGAGCCGATTTAGGAGTCAGCTCGCATGCAAATGCTGATTACCTCATTGTTGCTGAGTTTGACGACGTTGCGGGTTGGCAAGAGTACGACCAAAACGCATTACATAATGAAGTTCGAGTGAAGTACTTTGCGCCGTACGTTGCATCACGCGCTGCCGCACAAATCACTTTCTAGCTTTGTAGACATGTTTGTCTTCCCAGCGGGTTGACAACACACAGGCAAGCCACACGTAGGCAAAACCGAAAATGATGTCGGCAACATAGTGTTCGCCGAAGTACACCAAACAGAAAGCCATTGCTGCGGGAAGAACGAGCGCAATTGGCTTCATCCAGATGCGCATCTTGCTCCAGAAGAACACCACGACGAGCAACGCGCACGCGGCATGAAGTGAAGGCATGGCTGCAACGGGGTTTGCAATTGCAGACCCACGCTCGAACAACTTTGAAACGGTGTGCAAACCCATATCGGTCCAACCGCGAGCGGTAATGCGCTTGATTGGTCCGATGAGGCCCTCTTTGGAGATCATCCATGGAGGGGCAACGGGGAGCACTACATACGTAGCAACGGCCAGGAAAAACAGAATGCTGAGCCGCCGTATGTAACGCACCCATTGTTCGCGACTGACCCACCACAGCAATACGGCAGTGCCCATAGGCAGGATGAAGTGCGTCATGTACGTAACTGCGAGAGGGTATTCGTACCACGCAAGATTTGAGGAAATGTTGAGGCGCTCTTGCAACCACACGTTTGGGTCAGCGCCAAAAAACATCAAGCGATCTATATCGCGAATCAAGGTTTTTTGAACAGGTACTCCCAGTTGGTCGGCAAGCCCTCTGCTGTATTCGTATGCAAACAACATGGCTGCAAACACCGACCAGTCGCGCAACATATTGCGCTGTGCGCGAAGGGGTTTTCCTACATTGGCAAAGACAAATGCGCCAAGAATCCATAGCGTGACTGCAACGCGGTCGACAGGTACGCCAAAGTGTTGCGCAGACCACAAAAATATGGCCACATACAGGCCAATTGAAATCTGTCGAGTGCGAGCGTTATTGAGTTGATTCTTCAAGTGCTCGCCGTACCAACACCCTGGCCAGGTGCGCGCGGTATTCGCTCGAAGCGTTTAAGTCGCTCTGTGGTTCTGCCTCGGCTACTGCAAGCTCTGCTGCTTCGGCAATCGAAGCACCGTTTGCAAGTGCCGCACTAACACTGGTTGCAAGAATTGGAGTTGAACCCATGTTGACCAAAGCAACGCCAGAGTCTTTTCCGTTACGCCAAGCAGCCACACCAACAATTGCCCAGTCCTGCGCTCGACGGTTGAACTTCTGGAAACTCCAGCCACCCGTAGTTTTTGGAACGCGAATTTCAACCAGCATTTCATCTGGCGCAAGTGCGCTTTCAAGAAACCCTTTATAGAAATCCCTCGCTGCAATTTCGCGCTGACCGTTTGGTCCTTGAACAACATAAGTTGCACCAAGAGCAAGCGTGGTTGCTGGAAGGTCGCTTGCCGAGTCGGCGTGGGCGAGTGAGCCACCTATAGTTCCACGGTGACGAACCTGAGCATCGCCAACATGGCTTGCTGCATGCGCAAGTAGCGGCACGTGTTGAATCACGATGTCGGACTTTTCAACGTCCATGTGGCGGGTAAGCGCACCAATGGCAATGTGGTTGCCGGCATCTTTGATGTAGGACAGGTCGGTAATGCGACCAATGTCGATCAGCATGCTTGGCTGAGCCAAGCGAAGTTTCATCAACGGAATAAGGCTGTGACCGCCGGCGAGCAACTTTGCTTCATCGCCGTATTCACCAATGAGTGAAATGGCTTCTGCTGCCGACGATGCTCGCTTCAGATCAAACTGTGCAGGAATCATGATCGGCCCCTATTTCTTTGCCGCTGCAAGAACGGATTGAACAATGTTGTGATATCCCGTACAACGGCACAGGTTGCCTTCTAGGCCAATGCGAATGTCGTCTTCGGTTGGGTTGGCGTTTTCATTGAGCAAGCCAACTGCTGCCATCACCATTCCAGGAGTGCAGAAGCCACATTGCAGCCCGTGATTTTCCATGAATGCCTGTTGCATTGGGTGCATGACACCGTCTTTGCTCATGCCTTCAATGGTGGTTACTGCGTAGCCATCGGCCTGTGCAGCCAAAATGGTGCAGCTCTTGACTGCTTCGCCGTTGAGGTGCACGGTGCATGCGCCACAGCTTGAGGTATCGCAGCCAACGTTTGTGCCGGTGAGTTGCAATGTTTCGCGAATGTAGTGAACCAAAAGCGTGCGTGGTTCAACGTTATGCTCGGTCGCTTTTCCGTTGACGGTAATGCTGATCTTCATCAGTTGCCCTTTACTTTCTGCTTTTGAATTTCTGACCACACACGTTCTGCGGTGGTTGGCATATCGATATGACGAACTCCGAGGTGGGCGAGTGCGTCAATCACTGCAGATTGCACTGCAGGAGTTGAACCAATCGTTCCCGATTCGCCGATTCCTTTTGCACCAAGCGCGTTGCGCGGTGTTGGTGTTTCCATGTGGATGACTTCAAAACTTGGCAACTCTGCAGCAGAGATGAATGCATAGTCGGCAAAGTTTGACGTGATTGGGTTGCCATCACCGTCGTAGCGCACTTCTTCAAGAAGAGCTTGTGCCGCGCCTTGGGCAATACCTCCGTGAATCTGTCCTTCAAGTAGCAACGGGTTCAAGACTTTGCCGGCGTCGTCGCATGCCACGTGGCGAAGCATTTTTACTTGACCCGTTTCGGTGTCTACTTCTACAACTGAGACGTGAGCACCAAAAGGGAACGTCGCGCCTTGTGCAACATAATCAGTTTCCTGAACAAGGCCGCCATCTTTGGCCAACGCAATGGACAAATCTGCCCACGACTTTGCAACTGCTGGCGTACCCGTAACGTGGAACGAAGCGGACTCTTTGTCGAACACCACGTCTTCTTCGTTGGCTTCAAGCAGTCGTGCCGCATGTTTGCGAGCTTGCTCAACCAGTTCACCTGCTGCAACGTGCACTGCAACGCCGCCTTGCTGAAGCGAACGCGAACCCATGGTTCCGCCACCCTTTGGCACGAGGTCGGTATCGCCCCACACCACATCAATTTTGTCCATTGGAATTCCGGTTTGATCAGATGCGATCATGGCCCACGAAGTGACGTGACCTTGACCGTGTGGTGAAGTTCCGGTGAACACCACTGCACGACCATCTTGGGTGACTTCGATCTTTGCTGACTCGCCAGCGCTTGATCCCGCAGTGATTTCGACATACACGCTGACGCCGATACCGAGTTGCTTCACGCTGCCACTAGCACGACGCGCTGCTTGTTCTGCACGAAGTTTGGTGTAGTCGGCCGCTGCAAGAACGCGATTCAACGACTCTTCGTAATCGCCAACGTCATATGTTTGACCAATTGTTGTTGAATGCGGTTCAAGGAACTTTGGAATCAGGTTGATGCGACGTACCTCTGCGGCGTCTTTTCCAATTTCAGCGGCGAACATGTCCATGGCGCGTTCAATAGCGGCGGTCGCCTCTGGTCGTCCGGCACCACGGTAAGCAACTACTGGTGTGGTGTTAGTGGCAACCGATGT
>WLDZ01000028.1 GCA_009704515.1 Actinomycetota bacterium | reverse complement strand
ATACAGGTAACTCAGCTAATTGAATAAGCGCTGTAGATGAAAGCACCATCGCAATCGTATGAAACCACATCTGCCCAATAACATTTGCGCGCGTAGCAACAGATGGGAGCATTGGAATTCCTGCGGCCGAATAATCATCTTTATATTTAATTGCAAGTGCCCAAAAGTGTGGTGGTGTCCAGAAGAAAATCACCATGAAGAATGCGATTGGAACCCAAGTTAAAGAATTAGTAACAGCGGCCCATCCGATGAGAACCGGCATACATCCGGCGGCACCACCCCACACAATATTCTGCGAGGTATGCGGCTTGAGCGCAATTGTGTAAACAATTACATAATATGCAATTGCAATTGCTGTAAGGATGGTGGCGAGCAGAGTTGTGAATTGATAGAAGATTAGAAGTGATAAAAGACCAATCAGAGTGGCGAAGATTGCAGCTTCTGTACGAGAAACCACGCCAGTTACTAGCGGTCGCTGAGCCGTGCGTTTCATCAACTTATCGCGTTCTGATTCAATCACCATATTAAATGCATTGGCCGATCCCGCTGCCAGGGTTCCGCCAACTAATGTCCAGAATAGAAGTGTGAGCGATGGAAATCCACGCTCAGCAAGAACTACTGCTGGGACCGTTGTAATTATCAAGAGTTCGACTACACGAAGCTTCATCAAGTCGATGTAGGCCCTTAATTTGCTCACACGCCTAGCCTAATGGCGATTAGTAGAAAGCTTCACGCTAGCTCCCAGCGCTTTCTCAGCGTGAAGGCTTATCTTCAACTTATTGAAAGGAGTCACCTATGACCCCAAACACATCTCCAAAGAAGCCCGATTGGTTTGCGCTTATCGAAAACAGCGCTCCATCTGCTCGGGTGCGCAAAGTTGATAAGAAGCTTCCTGCCGCTACTGCAATTGTGGCGCTCGCCATAGTGGCATTTGGCACATTCTTTGCCAACGGATCTATGAACTTTGACTCATCCCCAACTAGCAATCTGGCTAGTACCTCAATGAGTACAGTCACTTCAGGCGAAGTTACTCAAGGTGACGTTAATCAAGGTGAAGTTACGAAAACAACTGCTGCAACTGCTGCTGTAACAGAAACACCCGTGCAGAGCGTTCAAGCTGTAAAGAGTGTAAAGGTTGTCGCACCTCAGTCTATGAACGGAATTGCAGACCCAACACTTAATGGTGGCGGGGACGATGACGATGATGATGACGATGACGATGACGGTGAAGATGACGACGATCGTGATTAGTAACTAGCCTATTGTCGGAGTCACGCTCTCGCTAATAGCAGTATTAGTGTCTACAGGAAGAAAAACAGGTAGCAATGGTTTT
This sequence comes from Actinomycetota bacterium, assembly GCA_009704515.1. The sequence continues at coordinate 8,216 of WLDZ01000028.1, read as the reverse complement.
GCTATCTTTCCCAGGGCCTTATCCATACTTGCTCTGACTCGTTTAGTAACTGTATAGCTGCGGCTATGTTTATCAGCGATGATGACAAAAATGTACTCTTTATTCTCTGATTCAACATATCCGGCAAGATTAGTTGTTCCATTTAGCGTTCCAGTTTTGGCACGTACCAAACCAATTGCAGATGGCGCAGTTTCGATAAATCTCTCTGTCAAGGTGCCAGTTACTCCGCCGATCGGAAGGCCGGTAATTAAAGCGCCGAGCTTCTCATCTCTAGCAATAACCATCAATAGTTGCGAAATCTGTTGGGCTGTAACGCGATTCTCGCGCGATAAACCGCTGCCATCTTTTACTACGAGATTCTTGGTATCAATTCCAAGACCAGTCATTAATTTGCGAAACACCTTTGCAACGCCGGCATAATCACGAGTAAATCCTGCTGCACTAGCTGCAGAACGAGCAATTCTTTCAGCTAAGACATTATCGCTCCAGGTCATCATCCAATCCGTAATCACCTGCAACGTAGGCGATGTAGAGGTGAGAATTTGGTTTAACGAGAGCTCTTTTGCTTGCTTATCACTCACTTTTTGCAAAACTATCGCAAGATTCCGTTCCTTAAAGTAAGTCTTTAGGGCGGCTACATCCTGCGGATACAAGTTGCTGTAATAAAGCGTCGTACCTTCATAATCTCCCGCATTAGCTTTACCAAGTGCAGTCATAGCGCTGTAAGCAAGTTTGCCCAATGAGGTGCGTTTGAGTTTATCTGCCTGCGTTGAGTTAAATGTTGTCCAAGGATCTAATGAACCCTGAACAACTACTGTCTTTGTATCGATGCCCATCCAGAGTGAAGTTGTGTATGAATCACTCGGTGAGAGATATGTGTATGCAGCTGCACCAGTGATTAATTTAATTACTGATGCAGGTTTACGCGCAACTAAAGAATTCTTCTCGAAAACTACTTCGCCAGTTGATTCATCGACAACAATGACTGCCGGATTAGCTAGATTGTTGTTTTTAACTAGTTGGGTAAAAGCAGCTTTGATTGCAGCAGGTTCAGCAGCTTGAGCAGCTTGTTGTTGAACTACGTTCATCGCCAGAACTAAGGAGATGAGTACAACAACTTTCTTGCTCTTCATGTGTTTACCAGCCGACTGCAATAAGGATATTTAAAACAGTAAGGGCCAACATTGATCCCCAGACTGAACTCTTTAGCTCTGTTTTCTTTACATTCTTATAGCCAAGGAAGAGTATTGCGGCGAGAATAAGTGTTTTTACTCCAACCTTCATATGGTCAAGGACCTCATCGGGTTTTGCCTCTGTATAGAGACCGACCATGACGATTCCGGCAACCAGAGCCGTGAGGCCCGCGTGAATAACTCCTGGGCTTAACTTACGTGGACTCTTCGTGATTTGTGTGAGCAGGAGGCCGAGAATTCCCAGAATGGCAATAATGTGGATTGCGAGTGCGATATAAAAAATAATCTTCATAAAGCTAGTTTAGAGTGCTCTCATGGAAATCAATACACCTGCAGAGATTGGTCCCGGTGAATTTTTCCCGGTGGTGGGAGTCGGTCCTCATCCTGATCCTCTTCCGGTTGGAGAGCAATACGACCCTGAACTCTTGGCAAATGGTGATAGGCGTAACGTGCTCGATCATTACAGATATTGGTCAGTGCCAGCGATTGTCGCTGATCTCAACACTAAGCGTCACAAACTGCAGATAGCTATTGAAAATTGGCAGCATGATTTAAATATTGGTTCTGTTGTACGAACAGCAAATGCCTTTAATGTCTCAGCGGTTCATATTGTGGGCAAGCGCGACTGGAATAAGCGTGGTGCGATGGTTACTGATCGATATCTCACAGTGATTCACCATCCAACTATCAAGGATTTCGCACAATGGTGTCAGCAAAATGACTTACCAATCATTGGAATTGATAACGTACCAACCTCACGAAATCTAGAAGGTTCGGAACTCCCTGAAAGTTGTGTGCTTCTCTTTGGGCAAGAGGGCGCCGGAATGTCAGAAGAAGGCATTGCCGTTTGCTCTGTCCTCTATGCAATCGAGCAATATGGATCAACGCGTTCTATGAATGCGTCGGCAGCAGGTGCAATAGCGATGTATCACTGGGCGCTGCAGCACCTTCCTCGAAAATCCTAGAGTTAGCTTTATTCAATAATTTCGCGGATTGCTTGCAGGCGACGTTCGACTTCATCTGCCTCTTCATTACGACCAAGTAGGCGCATTACACCTGCCATACGGCTCTCGATATCGACGATAAATTCGAAATCTTTTCCATCTTCATCGGCGGCAATCTGGAGAACTGAATCTAGCGTTGATAGGCCATCTTCAAGTCTTCCTAGAAGAATTTCGGCTTTGCCGTATTCAAATAGCGCAAAGGTTTCGCGACGATGATCGTGGGCAGTATCAAAGACATCGATTGCCTTGCGAGCTGCTTCAAGTGCGGCTTCTCCATCACCAATTTCGAAATAGCATGAGGCAATCTTCTGATCACAACGTGCAACATGAACGACTTCTTTCTCTGCTTTAAAAGAGGCACGCGCTTCTTTAAAGCAGATTATCGCTTCGTTGAAATTCTTCAGTTCGCGGTGAGCACATCCGATTAAATGCATATCGTTTGCTGCACCGATAATGTTTCCGTCAACTAGATGTTCTTGTGCGCATTCATACATCGTCTCAATGACTTTTTCATAATTTTTCGATGAGTACCACCACTCGCCTAATGTGCAAGCTAGTTCTAGTGCGATAGGAGATTTATTCTCGCGCAATATCTCTACTGCCTTAGACATAGCTGATGCAGCTTCATCCATTCGCTTAAGTTGATTGAGGTTGTATCCAATTGCTGAATATGCTTGTGCTAAGCCATCGCCAGAAACTTCAGCACCAAGATCTGAGTAAATATCTCGAGCTGTTTCAGCGAGCGCAAGGGCTTCGTCATATTGACCGCGTGCAAATATGCGAGCGCTGAGTTCATAATAGGTATCGGCTCGTTCTTCGCCGGAAACTTCCGGGATTCGATCCCAGAGCATCTCTTCGGTCAGAATCTCATCATCACGGTTGCCATCGTCGTTGCTCATAGATGCCACCCCCGTTCTGCGCCTACCTACTCCTGCGCCTACCTACTGGATTCCCGCACTCTAGCCTTTAGCGCTCCAAAGTGACGGATAATTCACATAATTTAAGCGCATTCTCAGGTAGCGCTCGCCTCTCTCTCCCTCTACCCTTCTACTTGCAAACGATTTGCATCTAGCCCCGCGAGGGGAAGACCAAAACGAGTAAAGGATTTGAGCGATGCATATTCCTGATGGCTTTATCGATCTTCCTACCTCTGCGGCATTTGGAGCAATTGCGGCTGCAGGCATTGCGCTCTCACTCAAAGGCGCCCGCGAAAGCTTGGATGAGAAGAGCGCACCGCTGGCAGGTCTCACCGCAACATTTATCTTCGCAGTGCAGATGCTTAACTTCCCAGTTGCTGCAGGCACAAGCGGTCACTTGATTGGTGGAGCGCTCGCAGCCATTTTGGTGGGGCCTTATGTTGCAACGCTGGCCTTAAGTGTCGTTTTGATTATGCAAGCATTTCTATTTGCAGATGGTGGATTGAGCGCCCTTGGATTAAGTATTTTTAATATGTCACTACTTGGTGTGTGGGTTGGTTACGGCGCATTCCTAGTAGCTCGTAAAGTTCTACCAAAAGAGAAAACTAGTATTCCTTTCGCAGCAGCAGTGGGTGCATTTGTTTCAGTTCCTATGGCTGCACTTGGTTTTGTTGGACAGTACGCAATTGGTGGAACCGCGACTTACTCTGTCTCGACAGTTTTAGCTGGAATGTTTGGCACTCATTTACTTATTGGAATTGGTGAGGCTGTAATCACCAGCCTTGCTGTGAGTGCGGTAGTCGCAAGTAGGCCCGATCTTGTCTATGGCTGGAAACCCACTGCCTCAAATCTAGAAATTAGAAAGGCTTAGTCATGATTTCAAATAAGAAGTTTTATCTCGGTGCATTACTTGTCTCACTCTTACTCGCTGGCGTAGTTTCTTTTTATGCATCTTCAAATCCCGACGGGCTAGAAAAAGTTGCTGAGACTGTCGGATTCATTGAGACAGCAGAAGATCATGCGATTGCAGATAGCCCCCTCGCAGATTACGGGGTCAAAGGAGTCGATAATGATCGGCTCTCTGTAGGGCTTTCAGGTGTAATTGGCGTGCTCGGCACTGCCGGTATCTCTGTTGGTCTCTTCTACTTCTTGCGTAAAGATAAGAGCAAATTATCAAAGTAGATGAGCAGCAACACCATCATGGACACGATGTCGGTGAAAGGCTCTACATCCATCGCCATTCAGTTGTGCATCAACTGCCCTCTCATGTAAAAATCGTTGCCGCACTCTTCTTTATCTTTGTAAGTATTGCCACCCCAATTAGTACATGGGGCGCCTTTATTGGTTACTTCATCGTCATCTTGATAACTGCCAAGGTTGCAAAGATTCCTCTCTTAACGCTGGGTAAGCGCGCATTAATTGAGATTCCATTTATTTTCTTTGCAATATTAATGCCATTTTTCGGTAAGGGCGAGGTAATCAGCGTTGGACCATTTGAGCTCTACAAAGATGGGATCGAAGCCGCACTTTCAATTGTTGCCAAAGGAACTATTGGCGTTCTTACCGCGGTAATACTTTCAACAAGTACAACAGCCCGTGAAATCTTACGTGGATTAGAACGATTAAAGCTGCCACGCATGATGGTTCAAATTGCAACCTTTATGTTGCGCTATGTCAATGTAATTAGCGATGAGATGGAGCGCATGAAGATTGCCCGCGAATCTCGTGGTTTTGAAGCAACTGGAATAAAGCATTGGAAAGTTCTGGCAACTGTTGCAGCTTCTCTCTTTATTCGTTCTTACGAACGTGGTGAAAGAATTCATCTTGCGATGTTATCTCGTGGCTATGCTGGCGAATTGCCCCATGAAGAGAGCCGTCATGTTCCGCTCGCACAATGGGCGACCGCCCTATCTGCTCCATTTATCGCACTGCTCATTCTTCTCATCACAACTAGAATGGGCCAATAATGAGTACTCCAAGCCTTGAGATAAAAGACCTTGCCTTTGCCTATCCCGATGGCAATCAAGCGCTCTTTGGAGTCAACCTCACAGTTGGTCAGGGTGAAAGAGTCGCGCTCTTAGGCCCGAACGGTGCAGGAAAGACAACGCTTGTCATGCATATGAACGGAATACACCCAGCGGCACACGGTGAAGTAAGAGTCGCCGGTCAATTAGTTGATGCAAGTGATAAAGCTAATCTGCGTTCTATTCGTTCTAAAGTAGGAATCGTCTTTCAAGATCCCGATGATCAACTATTTATGCCAACAGTCGGTGAAGATGTTGCCTTTGGCCCTTACAACATGGGCGTTCGCGGCGAAGAACTCAATCGAGTAGTAATCGAAGCGCTAGAGCTTGTTGGCATGACAGAGTTTAAAGACCGACCTCCCCATCACCTCTCTTTTGGACAACGACGTCGAGTTGCTGTCGCCACAGTTTTAGCGATGAAGCCAGAGATACTTGTTCTAGATGAGCCGTCATCAAATCTAGATCCAGCTAGTCGACGTGAATTGGCCGACATTCTGCGCTCTTTAGCAATCACAATTGTGATGGTTACTCATGATCTTCCATATGCACTTGAGCTCTGTGAGCGAGCCGTAATTTTGTCAGGTGGCATCATCGTTGCTGATAAGAAGACTCGCGAAATTCTGGGAGATAAAGAGTTACTAAGCGCACATCGACTTGAACTGCCAGTCGGCTTCGCCATTTAAATCTACTTTTTCAGTTTTATTCTCTCTTGTGCAATCGCGGCGCCAAGTAAAACTACGAGCGCTCCCACAGGTTCATTCCAAGTGACCTTCTCACTTAAGAAAATTACTCCCACAATTACAGCGACCAATGGCGTTAAGTATGTAACGCTACTGGCAATGGCGCTTCCAGCTAATTGCATGATTTTAAAGTTCCAGAGATAGGCAAAGCCGCTGCCAAAAACCCCAAGTGCAACCATTGATATAACTGGCGTTACTGGAAGTGTGGTGACTGATATTCCGCTTATAAGATATATCGGTAGCAAAGTTGAGGCGGCGCAGATCAACTGGGTGGCAACAATTGCTTCACTTTTAATCTTGAGTGGCATCACAAATCTGCGGGTATATGGGAAAGTAACTCCGTAACACGCAACTGCAAATAGCAGAATCAATATTGCCCAAAGTGGGTTATCACCTAACCCAGCCCAAGCACCCAGCACAATGAGAACTCCCAGAAAACCCAGAAGCAAACCAAGCAGTTGATGAAACTCTGGCTTCTCTTCGCGATTAATTAACAAAATCGCCAAAACCGTCATCAATGGAGTGACGGCATTCATAATTGCGGCCAAGATTGATGTCACGGCTGTTTCAGCGAGAGCATAGAAAATTCCAGGAATAACATTAAGAAGCAAACTCACTACCCAAATATGTACAAGCGCCATTCGATTGCGCGGTAGCGAGATGCCCTTAAATCTTGCATAAGAATAGAGAGTCACCGCACCTAATGCACATCTTACGAAAGCAACCCCAACTGGAGATAGAAATTCAAGCCCTGCCTTAATAAAGATGAATGAGCAACCCCAGACTATTCCCAAAATTATATAGACAGGAATCCACGAGGTTTTACTCTTCATCGGATTAGAGAAGAGCAGCTAAAGATTTAAGTTGTTCAGTGTGAGAGACAATATGCCCATCTGCTTTTTCAACTAAGCGACTTAGGGTGGCGGTCTTGCCATCACCGTGTGTCATTGTGCGATCCCAATCCGCGCTCTGCAATTTTCCAAGAGTCTCGCTCATCATCGTGCGAATTCCTACAATCGCTGCAAGTGATTTACTGAGAGTGCGGCCTGCATAATCGAGGCGATCTGGATAGAGATTCTCATCAAAAAAGATCAGTGGCGGATTATCAGCGCCAAGCAGAAGCAAATAGCGGGCGGCAAAATGGACTTCGACATCAGCCGTGTGATGAACGATAAAGGCCGCAGACCATTCGCCATCTACAGAAATCTTCCGCTTGCTATCGGGGATGAGCGCCAAAGCGTCCAAAAACTCATTTGTATGCCTATCAAAAAGGGCTAACTGCTCACTCATATCTACAATCTACCCTTTCTAGATAATTGTTGATGGGTAATTTCGGGTCTTACAACCATTTTTTGCTACCAAAGATGTACCTTTTAACATGACAAAAAACATTAGTAAAGAGGATAAAGAGGTTGAAACCTCCATCATCCCGGTCAAGTATGTCGATCTTATTGAAGACTTATTCCATGCCTTACTTGCAATCGCGCTCTTTATAATCGGGATCTTTGCCTTTTTCTACACAATCAAACGATTGGTTGAGACCGCACCCTTCTTCCCTAACGGAATGATTCAGGGTGTAAATGACATCCTATTTATTGTCATTATTCTTGAAATTCTCCGCACTGTAATTTCGCGCTTTACTGATGGCGTATATCAACTCGATAAGTTCTTAATCATCGGCGTTATCGCTGCTGTGCGGCACATTCTCACCGTGGGTGCATCTGTCACTCTCGAAAGTGGCAAGAGTGACACTGCATTTGAGCGTGCGATGTATGAGATGGGGCTTAATGCTCTGATTGTTGTCGCACTAGTCTTTGCTATCTTCTTATCAAAGCAGGCTCATAGAGGTAAGAAAAAAGAATAAGACTTATTCGAAATCACCGCCACGCCCCGTAAGGCGCTGGCGGTTTTTTCTTGGTCTATCTATACGAGCAACAATGGCAAGTACTACAACTGCGTAAACCACAGTAATTATTAGACCAGTGTTCATTTAGTTACCTAGTACTGCCCACACAACGAGAGCAAAGATTGCAATATCAAAGGCAATTATTGCTATTGCTGAAAGCGAAATCAGACCACGAGATCCCGCAATTTTGCGAGATAGCGCACTTGGCTTATCAACTTTGCCAAGATCAACTAGTAGAGCTTCGCCTTCGCGAACTGCAGCATATTGGCTAATAGTCGCGAGGATACCTGTCACTGCTGCAACACCCAAAGCTAGAAATTTCGCTGAATCAGATGCACTCTCAAAGAAACCAGCTGTTGCGAGAACCATTACACCGATAAGAACTAGTGCTGGGGCAACTTGAGCCTGAATGATCTGCGCGCGCAAGACATT
>WLDZ01000027.1 GCA_009704515.1 Actinomycetota bacterium | reverse complement strand
GGCAAGGGCCAGATCTTCGTAAAGGGTCAAGTAATCAAGACTGTCCCTGAAGCAATGATTGTTGAAACTCTTATCGAAGAAGCTATGCGTCTTGCTGAAGAGATGGAAGCAGCGGGCGTAGCATCAGGTGCGCCTTCAGTCGTTACTCAGTAATTCTCAGATAGGGTATCGCCATGTTGCGAATGTCCACACTCTTTCTTCGTACCCTGCGCGATGACCCGGCTGACGCTGAAGTCCCTAGCCATCGCCTTTTAGTACGAGCTGGGTATATCCGCAGAATCGCCGCCGGCATTTATTCATGGCTACCACTTGGCGTAATCACACTTCGCAATATCGAAAACATTGTCCGCCAAGAGATGGATGCCGCGGGTTTTCAAGAAGTGCATTTTCCTGCCATGTTGCCACGCGAACCTTATGAAGAGACAAACCGTTGGAATGATTACGGACCAGATTTATTTCGCTTACAAGATCGCAAAGGCACAGACTATTTGCTAGGCCCTACCCACGAAGAGATGTTTACTTTGATGGTGAAAGGTGAATACTCTTCTTATAAAGATTTGCCACTTGCGCTCTATCAAATTCAAACGAAGTATCGTGACGAGGCCCGCCCACGTTCAGGAATCATCCGTGGCCGCGAATTCGTAATGAAGGATTCATACTCATTTGACCTTAACGATGAAGGCTTAGTTGCTTCATATCAGCGCCATCGCGCGGCCTATATCAAGACCTTTGATCGGTTAGGTATGAATTACAACATTGTTGCAGCTGTAGCTGGTGCGATGGGTGGTTCTTCCTCAGAAGAATTCTTAGCGCCATGCCCAACTGGTGAAGATACTTATGTGCTCTGTCCAAAGTGTGGGTACGCGGCAAATGTCGAAGCGATGGTGACAAAAGTTGCACCAGTAGATTCTTCAGCGACTCCAGCGTTACAGGTTATTGATTCACCTAATACGCCGACTATCGACACTCTGGTCGCACTCCTTAATGCAAACTTTGGTGGGGGATTCACAGGCACATCAACTCTTAAGAACGTAATGCTAATGGCCGATAACGATGCAATCTCGGTTCTTGTTCCGGGTGATCGCGAAGTTGATCTCAAGCGCTTACAAGCAAACCTTGCTGGCGTTAATGAGATACGAGTATTTGAAGAAGCAGACTTTGCTAAGTTCCCAGGGCTCGTTAAAGGATATATCGGTCCACAGGATGCCAAGAAAAATGGCATCACAGTTTATGCAGACCCGCGTGTTGCGCCAGGAACATCTTGGGTGACGGGTGCAAACCAGAAAGATAAGCACGCACTCAACGTTACTAATGGGCGTGACTTTGAAGTTGATCAGTACATTGAAGCTGCACAAGTGCGTGAAGGTGACTCTTGTCCTTCGTGTGATACCGCTGTTGTTATCGATCGCGCAATTGAAATTGGCCACATCTTCCAGCTGGGACGCAAATATGCTCAAGCACTTAACCTCACAGTTCTCGATCAGAACGGTAAATCCCAAGTAGTCACAATGGGCTCATACGGAATCGGCGTATCGCGTGCGGTAGCTGCAATTGCAGAACAGACCCATGACGAGATTGGCCTTTCGTGGCCGGTCGAAGTAGCGCCCGCTAAGGTTCATATCGTCGTAGCAGGAAAAGATGATTCAATTTTTGAAGCTGGTGAAAAGTTAGCGCTTGAGCTTGAAGGCCGCTCAATCTCTGTAATGCTCGATGATCGACGTGGCACTAGCCCTGGCGTTAAGTTCAAAGATGCCGAACTGATTGGTATTCCAATTATTGTTGTTATTGGCAAGGCGCTCGAACAGGGCAATGTCGAAATTCGTGTTCGTAAGAGTGGTGAGAAATCTGAAGTTGCAGTCGCATCAGCTGCAGATGAAATTGCAAAAACGCTCACTTCCATTAAGTAAGCGCCGTGTTTTACGAACTATCAACCGTCTCGATAGTTCTACTCGTCCTCGCCCTCTTCTTTGCCGGTTTTGTCGATGCAATTGCAGGCGGGGGAGGCTTGATTCAAACTCCGGCGCTTTTGCTCGCATTCCCCAATGAAAATCCGGTATCTGTTGTAGGAACCTCAAAGCTGGCAGCGTTTTTCGGAACATCAACCGCTGCGATTAAATATCGACGATCGATTAAGACCGATACTCGTTTGTTACTCGCCATGGTTCTGCCTGCCTTTATTGGCTCAGCCATCGGTGCTCTTCTAGCTTCGAAAATTTCGGCATCGAGCTTCAAGAGCTCCATCTTCTTAATGATGATTGTCATCTTTATCTACACCTTGAGAAAACCTGAACTAGGCAAAGTTGAACTTGAAAAACACTCTCCTCAAAAATTAAAGGTAATTGGCGGTGGAGCAGCTGCTCTCATTGGTTTCTATGATGGCTTGATCGGACCAGGTACCGGAACCATGTTGATGATCTTCTTGGTAGCGGTCATGGGTTTTGCCTTTATCGGAGCCTCAGCAATAGCAAAAGTGGTAAATGCAGCAACTAATCTGGCATCGATAATTGTCGTGGGGCTCAATGTCGGAATCATGTGGAAGTTAGGAATCGCCCTTGGTCTAGCTAATCTCGTTGGCGGATATCTTGGTTCTCATCTAGCTATAAGTAAGGGCTCCAGCTTTATCCGTATTTTCTATCTCATTGTGACAGGGTTACTCATTGCGCGACTTGGATACTCTATCTACTTCGAGTAGCCAATTTTGGCTACTCCATATATTTAGAGTAGAATTTCATCGTAATAAAATTTAATAACAATCGAATAGGACGACCTTTATATGGCAATTAAAGACCAAATTGCAGAGCTTGTAACACCGAGCATCGAAGCTGCAGGATTCTTTCTAGAAGATATCCATATCGTCTCACCAGGTAACCATCGCATCGTCACATGTATTGTCGATGGCGAGAGCGCCCTTAATCTTGATCAAGTCACTTCTGCTTCCAAAATTATCTCAAGTCTTCTCGATGAGGCAGTATTTATGGGCGAGACCCCATTTACGCTAGAAGTTACTTCTCCAGGAACAGACCGCCCACTAACTTTGCCCCGCCACTTTGCCAAGAATCGCACCCGCTTAGTTAAGGCGACACTTAATGATGGTTCAGTTGTAACAGGGCGTATCACTGAAAATTCTGAAACAACTGTAACTCTTGAAGTTATTGAAAAGAAAATTACAAAGTCAGTCGAAATTGCATTCGTTGATATCAAGCGCGCAGTGGTCGAAATTGAATTCAATCGCAAGGACGAAAACTAATGCATGTAGATATGACAGCACTGCATGTACTGGCAACCGAGAAAGCAATGCCGATCGAACCACTGATCCGCGCAATCGAGGCAGGTGTTCTGACCGCATATAACGAAGGCGCCGAACCAAATCGTTACGCGCAAGCTCGCCTTGATCGCGAAACCGGAAAAATTTCCATCATCGTTCCTACCTTTAACGAGATGGGGGAGCGGATTGCCGAAGAAGATGGCTCACCCGAAGGCTTTGACCGCGTAGCAACTTCGACAGCGCGCTCTGTGATCAAGATGGCGATGCGTGCAACAAATGATGCCGAGATAGTTGGAGAGTTCAGCGCATCTGTTGGAGATATTGTCTCTGGTGTTATTCAGCAAGGACGCGATCCAAAGATGATTAATGTTAATCTCGGTCGCATCGAAGGACGTATCCCGCCACAAGAGCAGGTTCCAGGTGAGGTCTATACACACGGTTCTCGAATCAAATGTTTTGTTGTTGAAGTTAAGCAAGGAATGAAAGGCCCAGAGATCATGCTTTCAAGATCTCATCCTGCTCTTGTAAAACAATTATTTGCACTCGAAGTTCCAGAGATCAATGAACGTGTTGTTGAAATCATGGGTGTCGCTCGTGAGGCAGGTCATCGCACCAAGATTGCAGTTAAATCTCATCGCGCTGGCGTATCTCCGAAGGGTTCATTGATTGGTCCAATGGGTGCTCGTGCTCGCGCAGTTATGGATGAACTCAACGGCGAGAAGATTGATATTGTCGATTACGATGAAGATCCAGCTCGCTATGTGGCACATGCGCTAGCTCCTGCCAAGGTAAGTAAGGTGGAGATTGTTGATTTCGATGCGCGCTCAGCTAAGGTCACAGTTCCTGATTATCAGCTCTCATTGGCTATCGGAAAAGATGGGCAGAACGCTCGCCTTGCTGCGCGATTGACTGGCTGGCGTATTGATATTCACCCTGATAACGAAGCCCCGCAGTCAGGCGAATAGGAATTCCAGGCTCATTTCGCTAGAATGTGGCTATTAGAACATATCTCCACAGGGGAGATATGAAGATTGGATGCGAAAGATATGACTCAAAAATGAGTTCGTTTACATCATGAGGTCTAACAACTAAGGCTCGCATCCTAAAGATTTACATGCGGGCCAAGACAGGAGAAATGTGTCAAAGGTCCGCGTACATGAGTTAGCAAAACAACTCGGTATGGAAAGCAAGGAAGTCCTTGCCAAATTACAAGAGATGGGCGAATTCGTCCGATCTGCATCATCAACAGTTGAGCCACCCGTTGCTCGCAAGCTGATTGCACTCTTTCCCGATGCAAAACCGGTTGAAGAGAAAAAGCCTGTAAAGAAGGCTGCTGCAAAGAAAGCTGTTGCTTCAAAGAAGGTCGATGTAAACCCAGAACTTGCTGCCGAACTTGCAGCAGAGCTCGGTGTTGATCTTGCAGCGTTGAAGGCATCACGCGAAGCAGAGGCCGCAAATGCAGCTGCAGTCCAAGCCGCAACACAAGCTGCAATCGCTCGTGAAGATTCAACACCAGCAGCTCCTACAACACCACCAGTTCCGGGTGCACCTGTTGCACCGCGTCCTGGCAACAATCCATTTTCATCAGGTGGCGCACTTCCTCGTCCACCGCGTCCTGGAAACAATCCATTTTCAACTGGTGGCGCAGTTCCGCGTCCACCACAACGCCCAATAGGTGCATCTCGTCCGGGCGCACCACGTCCGGGCGCACCACGTCCAGGTTTTGCTGCGCGTCCAAATGCGCCGCGTCCAGCAGGTGCTGGCGGATTTACACCACGTCCAGGTGGCGCACCAGGTTCAACAGGTGCACCAGGTCCATATCGCAATTCAGGTCCTTCAACTGGTGGAGCACCAGGTGGAGCACCAGGTCGTCCAGGTGGAGCACCGGGTCGTCCAGGTGGAGCGCCAGGTGGTCGCGGTTCTGCAGCAGGTGCATTTGGAAAAGGAAAATCTTCAAAGCGTAAGCAGAAGTCTCGTAAAGCACTTCGCGAAGAGTTCGACAATATGCAGGCTCCACAATTAGGTGGAGCAGTTATTCCGCACGGTGATGGCACGACCAAGATTCGTATGCGTCGCGGTTCATCACTTGCAGACTTTGCCGAGAAGATTGGCGCAGATCCAGCAGCACTTGTATCAGCGCTATTCCACTTAGGCGAAATGGTTACTGCAACACAATCAGTAGATGCAGATACATTCGAAATTCTTGGTGCACAGCTTAAGTATCAAATCGAAATCGTCTCTCCAGAAGATGAAGATCGCGAGCTATTGCAGGACTTCGATATCGACTTAGCTCAAGAGCTAGAAGATATGAACCCTGATGATTTGGTCGCTCGTCCTCCAGTTGTAACCGTTATGGGTCACGTTGATCACGGTAAGACATCGTTACTTGATGCGATCCGTAAGACTGAGGTCATTAAGGGTGAAGCAGGCGGAATTACGCAGCACATTGGTGCATACCAAATTCACCATGATCACGATGGCGTTAATCGCGCAATCACCTTTATTGATACACCAGGTCACGAAGCATTTACAGCAATGCGTGCTCGTGGTGCCAAGGTCACAGATATCGCTGTCCTTGTTGTAGCAGCCGATGATGGAATCATGCCTCAGACAATTGAAGCGCTTAACCACGCTCAAGCCGCTGATGTTCCAATCGTTGTTGCCGTTAACAAGATTGATAAGGAAGGCGCCAACCCAGATAAGGTCCGCCAGCAATTGACTGAGTACAACTTGGTAGCAGAGGAGTACGGCGGAGATACCATCTTCGTAAACGTCTCAGCTAAAAAGGGTGAAGGCGTCGATCAATTGATCGAGTCAATCCTGCTTACTGCAGATGCTGCAATCGATCTTCGCGCAATTGCAAATGATGATGCTCGTGGAGTCGCTATCGAAGCGCACCTCGATCGTGGTCGTGGCCCAGTTGCGACAGTGCTTGTACAGCGTGGTACTTTGAAAATCGGAGATGCAATCGTCGCAGGTTCTGCATTTGGTCGCGTTCGCGCCATGCTCAATGAAGATGGCGATGCTGTTACCGAAGCTGGTCCATCACGCCCAGTACAGGTTCTCGGATTCACATCTGTTCCAAATGCTGGCGATACATTCTTGGTCGCTGAAGATGACCGTACTGCTCGCCAGATTGCTGAAAAGCGTCAGGCTGCAGAGCGCAATGCTCAGCTTGCAAAGGCGCGCAAGAAGGTCTCACTCGAAGACTTCATGGAACAGTCCAAGATCTCTACGCTCAACCTTATTCTCAAGGGCGACGTATCTGGTTCTGTCGAAGCGCTCGAAGATGCACTTATGCAGCTTGATGTCGGAGCAGAAGTTGATCTCCGTGTTATTCACCGCGGTGTCGGTGCAATCACCAAGAGCGATATCACTCTTGCATCAGCATCAACTGCTGTTGTTATCGGCTTTAACGTTAAGCCAGAACCACAGACAGCTGTCTATGCAGATCAAGAAGGCGTCGAAGTTCGCTTCTACTCTGTTATCTACAAGGCAATCGAAGAAATCGAGCTCTCGCTTAAGGGTCTCCTTAAGCCAGAGTACGAAGAGGTTGTTCTTGGTAACGCAGAAGTACGCGATCTCTTTAAGTCTTCAAAGGTCGGAACCATTGCCGGATCTATCGTTCTCGATGGAATCATTCGCCGCAATGCAAAGGCGCGCGTTATTCGCGCCGGAGCAACAATCGCCGAGAGCGTCACAATCGAATCGCTCAAGCGATTTAAGGATGATGCCACTGAAGTCCGTGAGGGATTTGAGTGCGGTATCGGCGTAGGTAAGGGTGCTGATTTGCAGGTCGGAGACACCATTCAGGTATTCGAGATGCAAGAGAAGAAGCGCGACTAATCACCTATGGGTAAGAATCACCGCAGCGATAAAGTTGCAGACCGCATCAAAGTAGTAGTGGCGCAGTTACTTGAGTCGAAGATTAAAGATCCTCGTCTCGGTTTCATCACTATTACTGATGCGCGCGTGACTGGAGATCTCCAGCACGCCTCAATCTTCTACACCGTATTCGGTGAAGATGAGGAGCGTTCTGCAACTGCTGCGGCTCTTGAATCTGCAAAAGGCGTTATCCGCTCAGCAGTAGGCAAAGATCTTGGAACTCGCATCACGCCATCACTTGAATTCATTCTCGATGGTCTGCCTGAGTCTGCCCGCGCGATGGATACCTTGCTCAATAAAGTTCATGAACTCGATGCACAGGTAGCAAAAGCTCGCGAAGGCGCCAAGCCAGTCGTTGAAGATGCTTACAAGCAACCCAGAGTCATCGACGAAGAGTAATTTCTAAACTATGTCAGATGGATTCTTGGTAGTCGATAAGGCGCCAGGTATGACCAGCCATGATGTTGTAGCAATTGGTCGTCGTGCACTTAACACTCGCAAAGTTGGCCATGCCGGCACCCTTGACCCGATGGCAACTGGCGTTCTTGTCCTTGGATTCAATAACGGAACTCGCTTGCTGCAATACATCACCGATGGCGATAAGAGCTATACAGCCACCATTGTTTTAGGTGCATCTACAACTACAGATGATCACGAAGGTGATGTCACCTCAACCACTGATGCATCTCAAGTAAATGATGCAGACATCAAAAGCATCCTTACCGCTATGGTCGGTGAAATCATGCAACGCCCAACCAATGTTTCAGCCATTAAAGTCGATGGCAAAAAAGCTTACGACCGAGCAAGATTGGGCGAAGAGTTTGAACTACCTGCCCGCAAAGTCACAATCTCGCAATTAGATATTCTGGATATTCGCCATAAAGAAACCACAACAGAAGTCGATGTCGCAGTCACATGTTCTGCTGGTACATACATCAGAGCAATCGCTCGTGATTTAGGCGCTGAACTAAAAGTTGGGGGACACCTCAACGTTCTTCGCCGTACTCGCGTCGCAGGTTTCACTCTCGAAAATTCGGTCAGCGTCGAGTCACTTAAGGCGGGAGATGTCGTCACTTTGGATTTAGCCGATGTCGCGCGTGCAACATTTGCAGTACGTGAACTTGCACTCGATGAAGTAAATGAACTCTCCTTTGGACGCCCGCTTGCACCCAATCTAGGAGATGAAATCTTTGCCGCGCTTTCACCTGACAATCGACTTATCGCACTACTAAAAAACTCATCTGATAAAGCGAAACCTGTCGCAGTCTTTGCGGCAGCGAACTAGGTGGGGCAAGATATGAGCATGAGTGAGTCAACGGTCGTCGTAATCGGCGTCTTTGATGGCGTGCATAAAGGTCACCAGGCTCTCCTCAATCGTGCAAAGGAAATTGCAGATGGGCGTTCAATCGTCGCTCTGACATTTGACCCTCATCCACGCACGGTTTTTGCACCGGATTCTGTTCCACCAATGCTCACAACGCTGGCTGACCGAGTTGAGCTACTCAAGATTCATAACGCTGATCAAGTTGCCGTTATCAAGTTCAACGAACAGTTTGCTGCGATGAGCCCAGAGAAATTTGTTGAAGATATTCTTGTGAAGCAGCTACATACCGGCACAGTGATTGTGGGTAAGAACTTCACTTATGGAGCCAAAGCTTCCGGCACAGTGGAGACCCTCAAAGCTTCTGGAACACAACACGGTTTTACTGTTGATGTGCAAGACCTCGCCAATCTAGATCTAAATGGGGGAGCTGAAGTAATTTCATCCTCACGCATTCGCAATTTAGTTTTAGAAGGAAAAGTAACTGAGGCCCGCGAACTTCTCTCTCGCCCGCATCGTCTTGATGGCATTGTTGTGCACGGTGAAAAAAGAGGACGCGAGATTGGTTATCCAACAGCTAATTTAGGAAAGATTGGCGGCCAAACTATTCCGGCCGATGGTATTTATGCAGGATGGCTCACTGTCGGAATCAATTTCTGGCCGGCAGCAATTTCTATCGGCACTAACCCAACATTTGAGGGCGATCGCGGTCGTCAAGTAGAGGCATATGCTCTCGATCAAGAAGGTTTAGATTTATACGACAAAGAGGCTTCGATTGAGTTCGGTTGGTTCTTGCGCCCTACTCTAAAGTTTGATTCACTCGATGCATTATTGGTTCAGATGAAAAAGGATTGCGACCGAGCTCGTGAACTTACCCAACTCTAAAGTCTTACGACTTCTCTCTACGTTTGCACTTCTCTGTCTTTTTTTAACTCCACAAACTAGTTCTCATGCAGCTTCTGTTGGAAGTTCGACATGCACCACAGATGTGCAAAATGGTGCCACGGCATCGATGACCTCTTCAGGTGGCTTCTGCTATCTCGTGTTCAAATCAGGAACCAATACCTGGACGGTGCCTAGCGGAGTCACTTCCAGCAGCATCATATTGATT
>WLDZ01000026.1 GCA_009704515.1 Actinomycetota bacterium | reverse complement strand
CGCTTGATTACCTTGACGCCCTGACCAATCGTCTTAATATTTGTGTTTGGCTTTCCGACTGCCAGAGATGGTTGGAGCTCAACTCTTTTCAAGGGTTGATTCATCCCCCACGCTTGTTCGTTCGGGGTGCGACGCTAATCCAATAGTTACTGGAATTTGCTATGGCGTTACTTGCTACTTGGGTAGGGACAAGTCGGGCAGTCAATTGACTTGCGCCTTTTATTGAAGGTTTCCAGGCACAAGTCGCTGTTAACGAAACTGTAAGGACTCCCACGCATCCACCAACTGCTTTGCCATTAGATCTAAATGTGACTCTACCTTCAACGCTTGCCACCGAGGTAAGAGTTAATGACTGTCGTATGGCCACTACGCGCGTATTGCCAGCAACGCTTAAAGTCAAAGTTGTTGCAGCGTTGTAATTAAGCCCGCCATTTTTCAAACTTTGTACTTCAGCTAAAGTCAACGCTTTGGTATAGAGAGCGACTTCATCTAGCACACCATTGAAGGCAACATCAGCAGTTGTTTTACCTAAGTAAAAATTAGTTCCGGTAGTCGCACGTGTTTGCCCTGTTCCACTGTTAAGAAAAGCTCCGTCATAGTAGAACTTAAGAGTTGTACCATCATAGGTGACCGCCACATGATGCCAAGTTCCAACAAAGTTCGGTACTGTCGAAGAAGTAAGATCGCATCCATACCAATAACTATGAAGATTTGTCGAACCATTAAGTCTTAAATTATTTCCCTGACACGTGCTGCTTGTTCCATATCCAAGAATTCCACCATTTCCAGCCGAAGCGGTCTTGAACCAGGTAGCGATTGTGTAAGGGTTGTTGCCATTGAGTGTTGATGGATAAGAGCTAGCTTGCAGATAAGAATTACCGTTTAGGCTCAGACCTTTACTCGAACCATATCCCCCTGTATTCGTGTAAGCAGGCGAGCCCGCATTAGTGAGATTTAACGTTCCATAAAGTGGAGTTCCCAATGTAGAACCATTCTCAAAGTTCCAATATGCAACAAGCCCAGTCGTAAGATCATTTGCTTGCGCAGGTGGAACACTTGCCGAAAGTGCCAAAAATGAAAGAATCAGAGAAACAACCAGGGGAAATCCGCGCCACGACAAAAAGGCGCTGCGACTAGGTATCCCTCTCCTGAACATAAGAGAAGAGTATCGCCACCTTTTTTTAGCTATAGACCCTGCTTAGTTGCCCTCATACTCGGATTCTAAATACTCCTGTATTGCATCTAAAGAGTTGAGCTGTTCGAGTTGAGTCCACTGGCCTTCGGTGTGCTGCCAGAATTCAACAGCGCCATTAATTCTAAAGTTGGAGTACACAATCAAATACTTTCGAATGTAGCTGGAGTCAAAACCTGAGACAGGAGCGTTTAACATAATCGTGCTCAACCGAATTTCTATCTCTTCCCAAGCGCGCATCTGCTCATCTGAGTCCATATACGCCCCGCCCCAACCGGTCTGCGCAAAGATTGCCAAATCACCTAATGCAAATCTGAAGTTGAGTGAGTAAGAATTAACTCCATGACCTGCATGGTTAAGTGAATACTGATCTGGAATCGGTCCCTTTAAATACTCAACCGTTTCTAGCAGCGAATAATCCTGCCACCTGGTAGGAAAAGGTTGGGTCGCCCAATGCCAGTCTCCGAACTCAGTTGCTTGCTCTTCAAATATTTGGACCGTCGCAGGAATCTCTAACCCATGCTCGTCGAAGAAATCATGTAGTGACGGTCTTTCTATCTGCTCATTACAAACGCATTCGCTTATCTCAAAGCCATTAACCAAATCTGGTGACATAGGATCAAAGTCCACCAGTCGTTTCAGGGCTATCTCTCGCGAATATATAAAGGGGTCCTGTCCTAACATTTTTAGGGCCCTGTCCCCCGTGTTCATATTCTCTGCAACCACCGCTCGCACCATGCAACAGCGGTCATATGAAAGTAGATCAAGTACATCTACATTTTTACTCATATGAGCAACAATCAATCGGATGCCGGGGTTTTCGTGAAGATGGAGATCAAACTCTGTAACTAACTTAGGGTCACCTAGCATCGCTAGAAAAGCTGGCCCATAAGGAACGATAACTTCTGGATGCTGTTCATAATCAAAATCTAGTTCGTAGTATTCGTCAAAGTAGACATCATTACCAATCAACATCTCGTCTTTGGTAATCCCGGTTGCGGCATAGAAAGCCTTGATAAATTCGAAGAGTGAAACCTCATCATCTTCTTTAATGAGTACATCAGTTCGATACTCCTGATGGAGCGGCTTTAAATCCATGAGGTCTGTATAGATACCCGAGAGGTGCTCAATAAACTGCTCATCCATAGCCTAAAAGTATCGGCTACGCGCGACATCTTCTAGGGCAATCTCCTCCGGACTTCTCGACTCAATGAGATGATTTCCCTATGGCCCGCACTGAGATTTCAGACCATCAAAAAGAGGTCCTAGCCTGGAAAATTATGGGCGAGGCCCTTCGATTTATTGATCAAGATTTGGTCTTTGCCGACCTTCACCCAGGTGGAGGTCAATACGACTGCCTCTCTCTAATTTCCAGAGAGAGCGAAATCGTTCTCATGCTTAACCGTGCAGGTTCTTCTGCGGCAGGCAAAACAGACCATGTAGAAGATATTTGGGAAACTGCAATCAAGGAAAATGCTCGAGCAGCGGCGATGTATATTCTCTCTGAGCTTGGTATCGATATGTATGACGAAAAAGATAAAGATATTGATAACTCTGATCAAGTTCTCACCTGTAAGCGAATGGCTCGCTGGGTTCAATCCCAATCTGAAAAAATAGGAAAACCGATCTGTTGCTGGATTGATGACACTTACTATGTCGGACAAGCAAAGACTTTTCTGGAACAAGTAAAGATTCCACCCAACTGGATTGCGCAAGAGCCCCCTTATAAAGGCACAGATTGGTCCGCCTGGCTCTTCGCGCTAACTATGGGAGATAAGGTCGTTGCTATGGTCAATATGAAGACCGGCGAAGCAATTAATCGAGACGGTACTCCCATGCAAGATTGGTACAAGAAGAGCGCAGTTGCAAAGAAAATTGCAATGAAAAAACCTGAAGTTATCTCATTCCCAGAAGAAGTTCCTAGTGATGAAGTTTTGTCATACTTTAGAAAAGTTGGGCGCTTTGATGGCTACAAAGTATTTGGTGAAAACCTTGCAAGCGTTGCAGAATCAGTTTCAGAGCATTGGCGCAAGACGGGCGATCTCCCCCGTGATATCGAGCAAATTAAAGGTGCTCTCTTCTTCGAATGGCGCAGAGCTCACCACACTGGTCAATATCCAGAAGGCGAAGAGCTGCGCTTCATCCAACTTTTAGCAACAGAGATTGACAAGCAACCTAAGTAATCCTTAAGCGCCCAGCTGCGCCAACTTCTCTACAACCTGCTTTGCAGAAGGATTGGTCATCGCTTGTCCATCTGAGAAAACCAGAGTCGGCACAGTCCTGTTGCCGCCATTTACCTTTTCTACAATCTCAGCAGTTCCTGGCACCTCTTCAATGTTGATTTCTTCAAAGGTGACGCCAAGATCCGCCAACTGAGATTTCAGGCGCTTGCAAAACCCACACCAGCTTGTTGAATACATTACAAATGACATGAGCTACTCAATTCTTCTTCGGCTTATTTATAGTTTGGAGAGATTTTATGCATGAACTCTAGTCGACCACCTTCAGTTGTGAGTCTTGGAAGGTCTGCAAAGAGGGCCGCTACGTGAGGCGCCGCTGCATGGAGGGCATGTAGGTCCTTGTTCTCCCAACCTTCAAAATAATAGAAGACAGAATCATCATCGCGGTCAACATGGAGATCATAGAAAAGACAACCATCTTCTTTAACAGTTATCTCTACCATTTCGAGCAAGCGAGAGCGGAGCTCTTCTTTGCATCCATCTTTTGCCGTGAACTTCACACAGATATATAACGTTTCGCTCATTTTTCCTCCTGTGGGCTATCAATGCACGCAAAGTATCACAGGCAAGATTCTTACCCAAGCGAAAAGTCTAGGGATTCGGGTTATCTCAAATTTCTAACTAGTCGACGAGAACCTTTGTCAGCTCAGGAAACACCTCGAATAAAATCTCATAGTTTCTCTTCGCTCGATCTCGCAACAACGATACGGCCCAAGGCCTCTTGTGGACATCTATGTATGTGATGACGAGATAGTCTCCTTCAGGAACATTCGCAAATTCAATTATCTGGTAACTAGAGTCCGCGTCGCTTGAAAGACCATTTGAATCTCCAAAAAATAGTGAACCTTTCGACTTTAAGTAACCCAATTTTGCAGGAATATGGCTTTCAAATACTTTGGATCTAAATAATGCATCTTCCTCTAAACAGAAGTCTAAGAACTCAGCATCTGACATATCGATAAAGAAAGTGGTGACTGCCTGTAGTTCACCGAATGAATCAAAGAAAGGAATCGTAGGGTAATAACCGTCTCCCTCACCTGAAAGAACTTCATACTTAGAAGAATTAGAATTCTTGCTAGTTGTTTCTGCTGGGAGAATTTGGTTACTCACAGCAAACATGCCACTTTCAATGTTATAAATCCAATCTTCATTGACATCTTCGAGGGGTTTGAAGTCTTCAGGGTAAAGCAGAAATGCAACTGCACTGGGGTCATCAAAACTCTCTTCTCCAGCCAACACCTGTCCATCAAATTCAGTTTGCATATATTCCCGATTTAAATTGAAATCTAAGCCATATAACGTCCAAAATAAGTATGGTTTTATCAAATGATTTTTCTCGAGACTCTCTATAAATTCGAAGAGGCGAGCATGCTTTCTCTCTACGAATTTCTTTTGGTTTTCACTTCCATGTTTAATCACAATATATAAATCGAAGATGAACTCGTCCGCTTCTTCTTCGAACATATAATGCCGCTCGAATGGATCTGCGTTTTCTTCTAACTTAATCCCTATGGCAGCTTCGAAATCATCCAATTCATCAGAATCCATATCCCACTTCTTGAAATCAAACTTCGCTTCAAATTCCTCTTGGCTTAAATGAGAGATTATCTCTGCGCGCTCTTCAATATGCGTTTCAAAACCATCTCGTAAAAAAATAGCAGCGTCACTAACAGGAAGGCTGGGGTTGTAAAGAGCCATTCTGATTGCATCATTATCTTCAGAGGTCAATAATTTTTTTAGCTCACCAGGTGACGTAAGTGGATCAGATGCAGAACGCCATAATTCGTAAAGAGGTGTCTCTGCTTCATAATCTGGTATGGATTTGTCGGAATTCAATTTCAGGCCATGGCGAACATATTTCTTTGCCAAATCCAAGGTTTCTAGCGATACCTTAATAACATCCGCCCCTGATTCGCTCATAAAAAAAGAGTATCCCAAGTAAGTCGACCGGAATAGTGTGAACTTTTGCGGCTCACCTGTCATCTCGAGCTCAGTCTGCCTATCGCGGTTAAAAACCAAGGTATGCGATAGTTCGAGTACTCAAATCTTGCCCGAGCTAAGAAAAGTGGATAGCCATGCTTTTTGGTAATAGTCTAGAAGCTCAAATTGGCCGAGCCCTTTTCACTCAAGATTTACTCCGTCGGATGCTTGATTCCTATGAGCAGAGAAAAAATAGCGAATATGCAGCTAACAAGAAGGCCGAAGAGGAGTTTTGGGGTAATTACAACCAACTTCTTGATTCAATCGGAAAGACAAAATCTGAACTAGACAATTTCTATCAGCGTGATGACTTGCATTTTCTCAACGAAGAAAACCGAGTCCGCGATGCAATCTTGAAGCTTGAGGACTTACGTCAAGTATTTGTATCGCAATTTAACGAAATCCCAAAAGGTGATCAGGCCACAGGCTGGAGCTATTTTGCGGCGCGAGAGAATCAAGACTACGAAACCCACATAAGAACTGATTTTATCCCAAATGCTTTGATTTATTTCAAAACCTTGACTACTCATTTTTTCTCAATCCAGCCAATAATTCTTCTGATGGAAACGACCAATAAAATCACTCATGATTTATACGAATCTATTGATGAACGCCTAAGCCACTTTAACGAGAATCAAGACTTTGCGACTCTTGAATTTGATAGAAAGAGTTTTGATTCTGCACAAGAAAATTTCGTACAAAGTAGAGTCAAACTCTATGACGCAAATTTACAGATAATCGAAACTTGGGATCCTTGGTTGGAGAAGGATATCGAATCAATTTTGAAGAATTATGAGACTGTTAGCGTCGCCGCATACCAAGCAGGAGAAAAATTCATGAAGCACCTCCTGCAAGTCGAAAGCTTGTTAAAGAAGATTTGGGAGATGAGAAAGAGTGCTGAAATCAGAACTCAGGCAAATACAGGCGTCAGCCCCGAATTGGACGTGTTTGGGATAATCGAAAAACTTTTAGAGCTGCTGAATAAAGGCGCAATCACTCAAGAGGAATTTTCAGAGAAGAAAGCCGAATTACTCAAAAAGATCCAATAGTGCACAATTGAAATTTCCCTTTGCCTCTCAATCGCTTTCAACAAAGTTCCTAAACGCCCATGGTGCCAAGCACGATAATCCAACCCAGCGCCGACTTAGATACAAGGCTTAAGACTATGTAGGACTTCTCGCCGTATGCATAATCTTTCCACTTTCCGACCTTCTTATATTGCAGCCACATATTGATGGCAAAGGTATTAAAGAAGATGAAGGTAAGAAGAAAACCTAATTGGGCATAGACAGGGATCGAATCTGCGATGTTGCTCGTTGAGACCCAGAAGTAGAGACCACCCATGATCCACGGAACGATTCCAGCAAGGACTCCGATATTAAATGGCAACCAGCTTGTCTTATCGGTCAACTGATTATATTTCTCCATCATCAGACCCATCAAGTTCATAATGAAGTTAAGGGTAAAGATAAAGACAACACTCGATAGCTCAATCAGCCCACCAAGCATCAACAAGACAACCAACATTGCTGAAGAACTGATTGCGTATTCCCACCAACGAGCTGGATTGATACCGGCCTGAATATTCTGCTCATACTTGCGCACATACTGCGGTGACGAGATAAAGAGATGAGCAGCTGCAGATAACAAGAGGAATATCGGCGCAATCAAAGCAATCGGGAACTCAAAGAGAGTCTCGCTCACAGGGCGCACACCATCAGATGTCTCATCAAAGAATCGAGTGATCACCGGAATAGTGGTCTCATCGTTGAGAATAAGTGCGAGCGTCACTCCCTGAATAAGGTGGGTGATCCCTGCAATTCTGTTAAAGCTCTGCAGCTGGCGACCTAGCTTTGTCTCTGGCTTCATGTATTCCTCCTGTAGGTGCACGAAGATACCCGAGAGGATTTTCAAATGTGGCCTGAAAGTCTGCGAAAAGTCTTAAGAGAACAAATAAAGCTCACGCTTACTGAAAAACCTTGCTTTCCATCTGAAATTGAAATACTTTTAGTCAAAGCTTGGTGCCTTGAGGGGGGAAAGTCCTTTGTTGTTAGACAAATACTGGCAAAGGGCATCTGAGGCACAAAATCCTAATGCAAATTTAGATGTTTTGGCCGCCCTGTCGAAGGATACGAACTCATATGTCAGAAGCTTAGTTGCAAGGAATCCAAACTCTAATATTGAGATTTTAACAAATCTTTCCAAAGATGAAAATGATCATGTTCGTATCGAAGTAGCAAAAAACCCAACTTGTAATCATGAGATTCTGGCGAATCTCTCTAGAGATGAAAGCACAGAAGTACGCAGAGAAGTAGCCACAAATCTGAACACACGACCTGAAATTCTAGAAATTCTTGCGAAAGATGAGACAGAAAGTGTCAGCCAGTATCCCTGGGAAATGGTGCGATCTGCCGTTGCAGCAAATGTAAATACCACATCCCATGTTCTAGAAATTCTCTCTAAAGACTCCAATTCGTATGTTCGATCCCTTGTGGGTTCCCATCCAAACACCAACCAAGAAATCTTGAGTACTTTATCTAGAGATGAAAATGAGGATGTTCGTAGGAGCGTTGCAGGAAATCCCAACGCAAGCACTCAGTTACTAGATGAACTTTCAAAGGATTCAGTTAAATCCTTCGTTGCAGGAAATCCGAACACAAGCCCTGATATCTTGGAGCGCTTATCGCAAGATGATGATGTTTATGTTCGCAGGAATGTTGCAAGAAATCCTAATACAAGACTTGAAATTTTGGAGCGCTTATCGCAAGATACAGATGTAGAAGTGCGCTGCGTAGTTGCAATAAATCCCAATTCAAATTCACGCATTTTAGAACTCTTATCAAGGGACGGCAATGAAACCGTTCGTAGATATATTGCAGAAGATGAGGAAGCTAATCCTGATGCTTTGATGATTCTTACTCAGGATTCCTATTATTTTAATCGATTTATCGTTGCGCAAAATCCGCAGGCAAATGTTGAAATTTTGGAAGTCTTATCACGAGATAAAAATGCAGAAGTGCGGAGCAGGGTTGCAGACCACCCACGTGCAAGTGTTGAGATTCTAGAGAGACTAGCTGGAGATCGTAGCCCTTCCGTTCGAAGTGCAGTTGCAAGGAATTTGAATACTCCACAAGAAACGCTGAGAGAACTTGCATCAGATGCCTCTGCGGAACAGGGACATAGAAAAGTTAAAAGTTTTGTGGCATCAAATCTGAAGGCAAATGTAAAAATTTTGGATTCTTTATCCAAAGACAACGACGCAGAAGTGCGCCGTCAAGTTGCAGCGAATCCACAAGCAAGTCTTGAAGTTTTAGAAATTTTGTCTAAAGATGGCGCCGCAGAAGTGCGTCGTGCGGTTGCACGAAATCCCCATGCAAGTCTGGAAATTTTAGAACATTTATCCATAGAAAAAGCTGAGATTGACGGAGAAGTTGAATCTGAGAATGTCCAGGAACTTTTTCGAAAAGCCATTTCATCAATCGAAAAAGGAGAAGGTCAATTTGGTGCGGATATACTTTTTGAATTGGCCTCGGATGGAGATTTGCGGTCGACTGTAAAGCTGGCCGAGATTTTTATGGATCAGGAAGATTTTGGAGTGGCAGAAGAGCTACTTGATGATTATCCCGATCAAGAGGACTCAACAATTCTTTACCTTCGGGCAAAACTAATTGAACGAACTGGTTCCTATGATTTTGATGCTTACTTAAAGGCTGCTCATGCTGGGAACTCAAGTGCAGCTTTAGCTTTGGTTGAGCATTTCGCGTCTACAGATATCAACTTGGCGAAGCAGTGGCTTGCCAGAGCAAAAAAGATAGGCCATCCAAATATTCTTAAATTCCATGAAATGCTAACTATCAAGCCGCGTGAAAAGAAGTTTCTAATAAATATCGGAACTGAGAGTAATTCGGAAGTTAGGGTCTATGACTCTGAAGGTAGTGAGCTTCTATCTACATTCGAGGATTTACATGACGCCGCTTTATTCTGCCTTTCGAAAGAAGGTGGATTCGATGTTGTACATATAGATGACAATGGGGATGCTAAGCATCCCGAGATCAATTTCCACATGAAAATCATAAATACATACGAAGTCATCATTGCAGAAGGTTTCTCAAATTTTTGGTATGGCCGTCTGGAAGAAATGCAAGATGCAGTCAGGGAAGTTGAAGAATGGGATTGTGACTGGGATTTGGTCATTTATGACTCAATTCCAACCTCAAACGAGACGGATTCACAAAGTCCTGTTGCATGGTTCCCAATTGCAGAGGAAGACGAGGAGCAGGATTATGACGAAGATGACGAAGATTATGACGATGACGAAGAAGACGAAGATGACGAAGAAGATGAAGAAGATGAAGAAGGTTTCGGCATAAGTACAGAAACTGTAAATGAGCCGAGTTGGGGATCATTTCGAGATTTTTGGATTAATTGCGAACTGACCATCACCCCTCGCCTATTGGGTTTCGTTGATATAGAAGGTGGTCATGTAGGAATTTCAGGCAGGTGGATTCCATCATGTGATAACTGTTCTTCAGAGGTCTCTTGTG
>WLDZ01000025.1 GCA_009704515.1 Actinomycetota bacterium | reverse complement strand
TGCAATTCCAACTATTGCGAATCGCTTCTTCTCAATCTTTAATGGTGATGAAGGTTTGTTTATGGAAGCAGGTTATCCACCTGCATGGCTCACCAATTTAATTGGAGAGATTTCATTCG
This sequence comes from Actinomycetota bacterium, assembly GCA_009704515.1. Next base: position 9,877 of record WLDZ01000025.1, on the reverse strand, counting down.
AAGAGTGGGAGCTTTATCTAGTCCTTCCCTTCGCACTCCTTGCTCTCTTCTTTGCATCAAATATTTTGTTATCTCGTACCGGTCGTGTCTGGAAATCTATTCGTGATCACGAAAGCGCATCAGCACTGAGTGGTATTAATTTTTCACGCGAGAAAATATATGTGTTTATAATTTCATCAGCCTTCGCTGGAGTTGCTGGAGCACTTTATGGAATGCGTGGCATCGTGGCACCAAGCGTTTATCCCGTTTCGCTCTCACTCACTCTACTTACCGCGGCAGTTCTTGGTGGAATCCGCTCTATCGCAGGCGCCTTTATCGGCACAGTCATCGTGGTCTTTTTGCCTGATTTGATTAACTTGGTATTAGGCAATTTCGAAACTTCGACCCAGGTTGCTGATTATCTGCCATTCCTTCTATCGGGCATCCTCCTGATAGCCACGGTGGTCATCAATCCAGCAGGGGTGATGGGCGGAAGCCACCACCATAAGAAGAAGTGACGCTCAACCTTTAGAAAATACGGCGAGTTTCACCCTGGCAGTTCATTTTCCCTTCACCTTCTGTTAGCGTTTTCCGTGTTCCAGCCCATATCGGTCTGGTGGCGACCCAGGGCATCCGCCTTGTGGTTGTAGTTTCCGGCAAACAAAGCCGGCAATAGAGAAAGAGTGAATGCAGTGAAAAATCGTGCATCTCTGTACCGAACATCTCGTCCGCTTGTAGCGGCCCTTGCTTTGGGAATTTCATCAGCGCTTGCGTTGAGTGTTCTTCCGGCACAGGCAGCAACAACACCAGGTGTGACAGACACAGAAATTGTCCTCGGCATGCAGCTACCTCAAACAGGTCCAGCAGCTCCCGGATATAACAAGGTAGATGACGCAATGCGCGCCTACTTCGACTACGTAAATTCAAAGGGTGGCGTCAACGGTCGCAAGATCACACTCGTAGCGGAAGATGATGCTTATCGCTCAGGCCGCACAATCACGACTGCTCGCGGTCTCTATAACAAAGTATTCGCGATGGTCGGTTCAGTCGGAACTCAGACACATATCTCAGTTATTCGCGATATCAATCGTCGCGGTATCCCGGATCTCTTCGTAAATAGCGGTTACTCAGGTTTCTACACAGATCCTAAGAAGTACCCAACAACATTTGGTGGTCTTGGTACATACACCGTAGAAGCAAAGATTCTCGGAAAGTACATCAAGGAGAATTTTGCTGATAAGAAGGTCGGAATTGTTTATCAGACAGATGACTTCGGTCGTAACACCAAGGAAGGTCTTACAACAGCAGGTTTGACATTTACCCGTGGCACAACAGAGGCAACATTTGTTGCAGGTTCTCAAGGTGTTGCTGGAGCTCTCGTCAAGCCAATTACACAACTTCGCGATAACAAGGTTGATGTAGTCGTTGTCGGTGCCGTTGCCTCAGCATTCGCTGTAATCGTCGCAACAGCTAAGCAGCTCGGATACAACCCATCTAAGTGGATTGTTATCTCTGTTGGTGGCGACTCAACAACATTCCAGGGCATTCTTGCTGGTCAAGGAATTCCTGCTGCAGTATCAGGTTCATGGCTCAACGGAGTAATTTCCGCATCACATGCACCAGCTCCTGGTGATGCTGATGACGAGTGGGTAAAGGCATTTAAGAAGATCAACGATGACTTCAACAAGGCAACTGGTGCTGGTAAGTCATGGGATAACAACGTTCTTCAAGGAATGAATATCGCCTATCTGACTACAGCAGCTCTACAAGGTGCGGGTAAGAACTTAACTCGCCCAGGCATCATCAAGTTCGTGAAGGAGAATGCATCAAAGCTTTCTAACGCTGCATACGCTCCACTCGGATACTCAGCAACTACCCACGAGGCCTACACAGGTTTCTGGATCGGTGCTTACGATGCAACTACAGTACTTAAGCCAATCGATGGAACACGCAAGATGTGGACCACAGATTCAGGCAAGGGCCCTGTAACAGAGCTCAAGTACACACGTCCAAAGATCGCAGCCGATGCACTACCGAAGGTTGGTTAATCATATGAAAATCACAACAGTTAAAAAATCAATCGCATCACTGGGAGCAGCTGTACTTGTTGCATCTCTCTCAGTTGTGGTTGCGCCAACAGCCTCAGCTGCGGCTCCGGTCTGTACAACAACTAAAGGCGTTGAGACCTGTAATGGCACTCTTTCAAATGGTGCTGCCTATCGCTTCATGATGCCAGCTACTTTCAGCGGAACTATGTTCTTCTGGGAGCACGGCTTCCGTTCGACCTATCCAATCCCTGCACTTGGAATCACTGTTCCTAAAGGCATCGAAGAGATAACTCCTTATAGCAATTCAACAAAGCAGGATCTCACTGTTGAGATGCTTCGCACCGGACATGCAATTGCTGCATATGACGGTGTTGTTGCAGGTCAGCGTGGATGGAACCATGTAGCTCGCGTCGAGATGCTCAAAGAGGTCTTCGATGAAGCAACTGCCAAGTACGGTTCAAAGATCAAGAAGAAGGTCCTTTACGGATCATCACAAGCTGGATCAATCATCACACCGTTTACTGAAAAGTATCCAAAGTACGCAGATGCAGTCGGCCTCTTGGCTGGACTTACTCCATCAGCTTCGGAATCAATTCAGTCACTCTGTGATGCGATGTATATCTTCAGCGTGTTCTTTGATCCAACCATCAAGGGTTGCGCAGCATTTGGAGTTAAGGGTCCAAACGGACACTTGCTATCAGCGCAAGAGCTCGGAAAGATGGGCGCACTTCTCCTCGGATGGTCAACTGACCTTGGCGGCCAACCTCTGAAGTTCCCTGCAGCACTTGCAGGTGGTCCAATCCCACAGCGTTCAGCTCTCCTTCTTACAGGTCTCTTGATTGGTATTCCAACAAAGAGCGCCCACATGGACGGAATTTCAACGAGCACAGTGATTCCTGAAGGAAGCATTAACTCGACGGTTGCAGTCCTTGAAAATATGCAGGATGCCCTAGGCACCGGCGTATTGGCAGGACAGTCTCTCTCTGAGATCACAGGCCCTGGCTTCTACGACAACACCAAGACTGATTTTGCAGCACTCCTCGATGAGGTAGATGCAGCACGATTTAACCTTGGTCTTGGTGGAGATGACGGAATCAACGCAATGCTTGCAGTACTTGCTGGCGCACCACGTGTAACTGGTAATGCTGATGCAATTGCTAAGTTCAAAGCGCTTGATAAGTCAACATTTACCTCAAAGGTTCCAACAATCACTTTGTCTAACGAAGCTGATCGCTTGGTATTCCCTGGTAACTCAGTACGCAACCTCGATCGCAAGCGTGCGGCCTATGAAGCAGATCTAGCAAAGTGGGAGGCAAATCCAGTTGGTCCAGCACCAACATTCAACACTGTCGCTCTCTATGCAATGACACCTGAGATCTACACTGTTTATACAGCGGCTGGTCTCCCTAACTTGAAGGCTCCAGCAGCTGTCTCAGGTGTAGGACACCAGGACTTCACCAAGAAGCAGATGATGGCATGGGTTCGTTTACTTGCTATCTCAGCCCAGACTGGAAAAGTTCCAAGTGAGCGTTCACTTCAATTGATCATCAAGAGAGTTCCAAATCTCAATGACGATCTTGAGTATCGCCCAGCTGAGCTGAAGTACGACTTCAGCAAGTAATCGCACCGTGGTTCGCCACAAGCGATAAAGCAGTAAAGAAGGGCCCCTCTCACGAGGGGCCCTTCTTCTTTTTCTTAAACTATCCTTAAGCTATGCAGATCACCACACCTGACGAGATGTTTGCTTTAGGCAAACGTATTGGTGGTCTCGTTAGGGGCGGTGATCTCATTCTGCTTAATGGCCCACTAGGCGCCGGTAAGACCCTGCTGGTGCAGGGCATTGGTGCCGCACTTGGTTTTACCGAAGTCACTTCACCAACCTTTGTAATTTCTCGGACCCATAAAGGCCCGTTGCCATTGATTCATGTAGATGTTTATCGCTTGCTTGAAGGCGATAGAGCAGCAGCTTTTCTAGATGATCTTGATCTGGATTCAGCTGCTGAAAGCGCTGTCACAGTTATTGAATGGGGTGGACAAGAATCTGCTCGCTTAAGCGATGAGCGCCTTGAAATCACAATTGATCGCAGTGGTGAAACCCGCGAAGTATCAATAAATCCAGTGGGTGCGCGTTGGTCGGGACTATCGCTGTGACAATCTCACTCACCATAGATACTGCAACAGCGCAGACAATCGTCGGATTACTTGATGGTGATGCAGTGATTTTTCATGAGGTTCATATCTGTGCTACAGATCATGGACGTGCGGTTAGCGAACTTGTTGCCAGGGCACTTGCAGCTGGCCCTGCGCCAGATCAAGTAATTGTTGGCATGGGCCCTGGGCCATTTACGGGTCTTCGTGTCGGTATTGCTTTTGCGCAGAGCTTTGCACTTGCACGCGAAATTCCTGTTATCGGAATCTGTTCACTGGATGCAATCGACATAGAGGGTGCTATTGATCAAGAGAGTTACATTGCAGCAATCGATGCGCGCCGCAAAGAGATTTATTGGGCCCGTTATAAAGCCGGCAAGCGCGTTGAAGGGCCATCTGTAAGTAAACCTGATGAGGTCGCAGGTTTCATCATTGATCAATATCCATCACCTAGAAAAATGGTTGCACTAGCTCAAGGCGAAAAGTTCACAGAGCCGTTGTATCTACGTAGACCAGATGCAGTTGCGACGGTAGATCGATGATCACCTATCGCCAGCCGATAGCACTAGATATTCCAGTGCTTGCATCGTATGAGAAAGAACTTTTTCCTTATTCGCCGTGGTCAACTGGGCAATTTAAGGAAGAGCTTGCCGGAATTCCAACTACACGATTTATGTCGGTTGCCGAAGATGGCAATACCATCATTGGTTATTGCGGAGTTTTCTTGCCAGCACCTGGCGTTGAAGCAGATATTTTGACCGTTGCAGTATTGCCGGCTTATCGCCGCCAAGGGATTGCGCGCGAATTCATTCGCCAAATTGAAGCCTGGTCTATCGATCGTGGGGCAAGTGCAATCATGTTAGAAGTTGAGACCTCTAATGAGGGCGCCATAGCCCTATATCAATCACTGGGTTATCAGAAGATTTCATTACGGATGGATTACTACGGTGCCGGAAAAGATGCCCACGTCATGAGGAAGGACTTCTTATGAGCGAACCGCTGGTTCTTGGTATCGAAACATCGTGCGATGAAACAGCAATCGGCATCGTTCGTGGTCGCACGCTATTAGCAAATGAAATCGCATCAAGTGTTACAGAGCATGCCCGCTTCGGGGGAGTAGTCCCAGAGATAGCTTCACGTGCCCACCTTGAGGCGATGATCCCAAGTCTGAATCGCGCACTTAAAGATGCAAAAGTCACCCTTAGAGATTTTGATGCAATCTCTGTAACCGCTGGTCCTGGTCTCGTTGGTGCACTTCTTGTCGGAACATCAGCGGCCGCTGGACTTGCCCAAGGTTTAGATATTCCGCTCTACGGCGTTAATCATCTGGCTGCACATATCTCTGTTGATTACTTAACACATGACCAACCAATCAAACCAACGATTGCACTATTGGTTAGTGGCGGACACTCATCGTTGTTGCAAGTTGATGACATCACAGGAACAATCACCAAACTTGGTGCAACGATGGATGATGCAGCGGGTGAAGCTTTCGATAAAATCGCGCGAATTCTAGATTTAGGTTTTCCGGGTGGGCCTGCAATCGATAACGATGCACGCAACGGCAACGCCACTGCAATTGATTTTCCACGCGGACTTACAACTACTAATGATTGGGCTACTCGCCCATACGATTTCTCTTTCTCTGGTTTAAAGACCGCTGTCGCCAGATATATCGAAGCGACTCCTACATTTTCTCGCGCAGATGTGGCGGCCTCTTTTCAAGAAGCAGTGGTCGATGTCTTATTGCTTAAAGCTCTCGCTGCCTGTAAATCATCAGGCATCGATTCCTTGGTAATTGCTGGCGGGGTAGCCGCTAATTCAAGCCTTCGCCAAGTCGCCACCGAAAGGTGCGCCAAGGCCGGGATCGAACTTCGGATTCCAGGACCTGCCCTCTGCACCGATAATGGCGCAATGGTGGCCTCTCTCGGTTCTTTGATGGTCTCAGCGGGGCGCCCAGCCACAGAAGGGGCCTTTGACGCTGATTCCAGCCTCCAAGTTGAGCGTGTGAGCCTCTAGGACTAGATTTAGCACTCTCAGTCCGACACTGCTAATTGAAGGAGAAATAACCATGGCACTACGGCCACTAGAAGATCGCATCGTCGTAAAGGCGAATGAGGCAGAGACAACAACCGCTTCAGGTCTTGTTATCCCTGATACAGCTAAAGAGAAGCCACAGGAAGGCACAGTCGTTGCAGTAGGCCCAGGCCGCTTCGATGATGGCGTGCGCGTTCCAATGGATGTCAAAGTTGGCGATGTTGTTCTTTACAGCAAGTATGGAGGAACAGAAGTTAAGTCAGGTAACGAAGACCTTCTCGTTCTTTCAGCTCGCGACATTCTCGCCATCGTCGAGAAGTAAGGGTCAAAACTCTTATGGGAAAAATGCTTGAATTCGACGAAAAAGCTCGTCGTTCAATGGAACGCGGTGTCAACATTCTTGCTGACACTGTCAAGGTAACGCTCGGTCCTAAGGGTCGCAACGTCGTTATCGCAAAATCTTTCGGTGCACCGTTGATTACAAATGACGGCGTCACAATTGCAAAAGAAATCGAACTTTCAGATCCAGTTGAGAACATGGGCGCACAGCTCGTTAAAGAAGTTGCTACAAAGACCAACGATGTTGCCGGTGACGGAACAACAACAGCGACTGTCCTTGCACAAGCAATGGTTAAAGAAGGCCTTCGCAACCTGGCAGCAGGTGCACAGCCAATGGATCTCAAGCTCGGAATCGAAGCAGCAGTAGCTGCAGTATCAGCTCGTCTTCGCGAGAACGCATCTGTAGTTGCAGATAAGGCAGAGATTGCTGACGTTGCAACAATTTCTGCACAAGATCGCGCTATCGGAGATCTCATCGCAGAGGCGATGGATAAGGTCGGTAAAGATGGCGTCATCACTGTAGAAGAGGCGTCAACGACTGCGCTTGAACTCGAATTCGCAGAAGGTATGCAATTCGATAAGGGCTACATCTCTCCATATTTCGTAACAGATCAGGACCGTATGGAGGCCATCCTTGATGACCCTTACATCCTTATCTCTGCCAACAAAATCTCTGCCCTCGCTGACTTGTTGCCAATCCTTGAAAAGGTTGCCCAATCAGGTAAGCCTTTGATGATTATCGCTGAAGACGTTGAAGGTGAAGCGCTTTCAACTCTCGTCGTAAACCGTATGCGTGGAGTCTTCACTTCAGCTGCTGTTAAGGCACCTGGCTTTGGAGATCGTCGCAAGGCGATGTTGCAAGATATTGCAATCCTCACAGGTGGAACAGTTGTTTCAAGTGATATCGGTATGAAGTTAGAAGCAGTAACAATCGAAGATCTCGGTCGCGCCCGTCGTGTCGTAATCTCAAAGGATGCCACCACCATTGTTGATGGTGCTGGAGATGCCAAGGTTGTTTCAGGCCGCGTACAGGAACTTCGTAACGAGATTGCAAACTCAGATTCCGATTGGGATCGCGAGAAGTTGCAGGAGCGCGTTGCCAAGCTTGCTGGCGGAGTCTGCGTAATCAAGGTTGGCGCACATACTGAAGTTGAACTCAAGGAGAAGAAGCACCGCCTTGAAGATGCGATTTCAGCTACTCGCGCAGCTGTTGAAGAAGGAATCGTTATTGGTGGAGGCGCAGCACTTGTGCATGCAGCTGATGCACTTAACGATAACCTCGGATTCACTGGCGATAAGGCTGTCGGCGTCGCACTTGTCCGCAAGGCATGTGACGAACCACTTCGTTGGATTGCAGAGAACGCTGGTCTTGAAGGCTACGTAGTAGTCGCTAAGGTTCGCGCACTTCCTGCTAACGAAGGTTTCAACGCTGCAACTGATATCTATGGCGACCTCCGTAAGGATGGCGTTATTGATCCAGTGAAGGTCACCCGTTCAGCACTTGCCAATGCTGCTTCAATCGCAGCTATGTTCATTACAACTGAAGCAGTTGTCTTCGAACGCCCTGCAGATCAGGAGCCAGCAGCAGGTGGACACGGTCACTCACACGGACCTGGTGGTCACGCGCACTAGTAATTAGGTAAAAAGAAACCCCGCCTCTTAACTGAGGCGGGGTTTCTTTATTTAATACTTATGAAGCTTGAATAACAGGGCTGATTCGTGCGACGCCGCGACGATTCAGAATCGCTTCACGATCATCTTCTGAAAGTCCACCCCAGATACCGTATGGCTCCTGTAGCGCGAGCGCTTGGTCGCGGCAGAGTTTCAAGACTGGGCATGAGGCACAGACGGCCTTGGCTGCATTCTCGCGATTGCGACGACGGGGACCACGCTCTCCATCAGGATGGAAGAACATCTCAGGATCCATCGAACGGCAGGCGCCTTCGTACTGCCAATCCCATTCATCTGCTATCGGACGGGGTAGTAACGCGTTCATAATGTCTCCTTACCTTCTCTCGTGTGTAAGCAGAGGTTACAACCGTTTCATAGGTTGTTCAAGTAGCTAACGCGCCAAAACCGATTCATTTTACATTTCTGCCCAAAATGTCCGAATTTCAACTGGTGAGCTTCGACACTATCGACCACTATGAGCGCATGGCACAGAAGGCTGCAGCGCTGCAGGATGAGCTCCTTACGGTCTCTGCCGTCGCCAGACGCCTTGGCGTAGCTCCCGCGACTCTTCGCACCTGGGACCGCCGATATGGTCTTGGACCATCAACTCACGAGGCGGGTGATCATCGCCGTTACTGCGCGAGTGATCTCGCAAAGTTAATGTTGATGCGTCGCTTAATTAGCGCAGGAGTTTCACCATGCGATGCAGCAGAGCAAGCGAAGAACCATAAGGGTGAGATTAAGTTCTCCTCAATAATCCGCGAATTCGAAGTTCGCGAAGATGTTGTAGCAGGTATAGATAAAGCGTTATTGGCCTTTGATGTGGCATTCGTGGAAGAAACACTCCGCCACGAAATGAATCAACATGGCGTTGAAGTAACATGGCACGAAATCATTGTGCCAACACTTATTGCAATCGGTGAGGCATGGCAAAGCTCTGGTAAAGGTATTGAAATTGAACATGCATTCACTGAAGTTTTAAAGAAGGTTCTGCGCGAGCGAGCACAAGCAGCGAAAGCACCTGTAAATACAAACCCAGTTATTCTCGCCTCAATCGGTGAAGAACAACATTCACTTCCGTTGCACGCACTTGAAGCGGCGCTCGCCGAAATGGGAATCCGTACATATTTTCTAGGAGCAAGAACTCCCTTCGATGCAATAGCCGCGACCCTGCCTCGTATTGCGCCCCCTGCGATTTTCCTCTGGGCCACCTTTTCGCAGAATGCTCGCCCTGAATATTTCCAAGACCTTCCCTCAATTCGCCCCGCGCCGCGAATCCTGTTAGGTGGACCAGGCTGGGCCCCAGATCAATGTCTTGGTGCAACGGTGGTTTTAGGCATAGGCAACGCCTGTGACGAGATTGCCAGTGCCATAGGGGTAGCGCCGAACCGTTAGACTGGGCGCTCCGCAAGGGTATTTCGCGGGCACATCTGGGGGAGATGCATGACGATAGATTCCGACAAGGTCGCACTCCTTGGTCTGACCTATGACGATGTGCTCCTCCTCCCCGATGCCTCAGAAGTAGTCCCTTCTGAAGTCGACACTTCAACTTGGTTGACTCGTAATATTTCCTTAGCAGTTCCGCTGGTTTCATCAGCGATGGATACCGTTACAGAATCTGCGATGGCTATCGCGATGGCTAAGTGCGGTGGAAT
>WLDZ01000024.1 GCA_009704515.1 Actinomycetota bacterium | reverse complement strand
GTGGATTACTGGCCTTATTCCTACGTGCAGAGCTCACCCGCCCAGGTATGCAGTTTTTGAGTAACGAGCAGTACAACCAGATTTTCACAATGCACGGAACCATTATGTTGCTGCTCTTCTCCACCTCACTCTTCATTGGTTTTGCAAATGTGATCATGCCTTTGCAGATCGGCGCTGCAGATGTGGCCTTCCCTCGACTTAACATGCTTTCTTACTGGCTCTACTTCTTCGGTTCAATCCAAACTGTTGCAGGCTTCTTAGCTCCAGGTGGAGCTGCTTCATTTGGTTGGACTGCTTATGCGCCTCTCTCTAGCTCTACATACTCTCCAGGTATTGGTGCAGACCTTTGGATTATGGGTCTTGCAATCTCGGGCCTCGGAACAATTCTCGGCGCCGTTAACTTCATTACAACTATCTTCACAATGCGCGCTCCTGGAATGACGATGTTCCGTATGTCGATCTTCTCTTGGAACGTTCTTCTCACATCTATCCTCGTACTTCTCGCATTCCCACCACTTGCTGCAGCACTGCTGGGGCTCGAATCGGATAGATTATTTGGTTCGCACATTTTTGATCCGGCTAACGGCGGAGCTATGTTGTGGCAACACTTGTTCTGGTTCTTCGGTCATCCAGAGGTTTACATTCTGGCTCTTCCATTCTTCGGTATTGCTACTGAAATTTTGCCGGTCTTTAGCCGCAAACCCATCTTTGGTTATAAAGGTCTTATCGCTGCGACGATTGCAATCTCTGCTCTCTCAGTCGCCGTATGGGCGCACCACATGTTTGCTTCAGGACAGGTCCTTCTGCCGTTCTTCTCCTTTATGACTTTCTTAATCGGTGTTCCAACCGGCGTTAAATTCTTTAACTGGATTGGAACAATGTGGCGAGGGCAAGTGACTTTCGAATCGCCAATGCTCTTTGTTATGGGCTTCCTTGTCACCTTCCTCTTCGGTGGAATCACCGGAATCATCCTCGCATCACCACCACTCGATTTCGCAGTCTCTGCCAGCTACTTCGTAGTTGCCCACTTCCACTACGTTCTCTTCGGAACAGTGGTCTTTGCGATGTTCGCTGGCTTCTACTTCTGGTGGCCGAAGTTCACTGGAAGAATGCTCAACGAGCGCCTTGCCAAGGTTCACTTCTGGACACTCTTCTTTGGTTTCCACCTCACCTTCCTTATTCAGCACTGGCTGGGCATCAAGGGTTTCCCTCGTCGTTACGCCGATTACTTAGCAACCGATGGATTTACTGAGATGAATATGATTTCAACTGTCGGTTCAGCGCTCCTAGCGCTATCGATGATCCCATTCTTCATTAACGTTTGGATTACTCGTAAGAGCCCAATGGTCAATACAGATGATCCTTGGGGTTATGGCGCATCACTTGAGTGGGCCACTAGCTGTCCACCACCACGTCATAACTTCACATCGATGCCACGTATTCGTTCTGAGCGCCCGGCCTTTGATCTTCACTACCCACACATCAAGACGGAGGGCCATAACTAATGAAAGCCAATTGGCAACTCTTCGGTGGTTTATCTGTTTTTTACGTAATCATGGCGGTAATTTATTATTACGTAGGCGGCGAAGCAGTAGGCATTACAGGAATGATTCTAGCTGCTTGCTTGGCTGGCATGGTCGGTTTCTATGTTTGGTTTACCCAGAAGCGTATCGGTTTCGATATTCCATCTGATGACCTCAATGCAGAGATTGCAGATGATGCAGGTGAACTTGGTTTTTACAGCCCACATTCATGGTGGCCATTGCCGGTAGCAGTAAGTGCTACAGCTTTAGGCTTGGGACTCATTATCGGTTGGTGGTTGGTAGTCATCGCTCTTGGTGCATTGGTCTTAAGCATCATCGGTTTCGTCACCGAATACGAGAAGCCGCTACCAGAAGAGTTACACGCAAACTGATTCTCGCGTGAGCCGTCTTGAGCGGTGGACACCGTGGGTCTTTGTCCTCATCTGGAGCTCAGGCTTTGTTGTAGCTAAATACGCCTTTGAATATTCAGATGTCCTATTCTTTCTAGGCGTTCGCCTCTTGATTGCTGGCGGCATTCTGTTATTGATTACAGTTGCTGCAGGTCAGAGCTTGAAACTGACACGAAGCCAGGTTCTTATCTCATTAGCGCTTGGGTTGACTCTGCAAGGTTTATATCTCGGGGGAGTCTGGGAGGCGATTGCAAATGGGTCTCCCGCTGGCATCGCATCAGTTGTGACGAGCACCCAACCAATACTTGTATCAATTTTCGCATTTGTGATCCTTAAAGAACGCCTGTTGCGAAATCAAATCGCAGGTCTAGTTCTTGGTTTTGTCGGGGTTGTCCTGGTCTTGGAGCCATCATTTTCCGCGGCGGGCGAGATGACCCTCATTGCACTATCGCTTCTGATTCTTGGATTAAGCGGATCAACTTCTGCAACCTTGATTCAGAAGAAGTATGGGGAGTCTCTGCCCCTGCTCGCTGGTACCACTTACCAGTTTCTCTTTGCAGGTTTCATTCTGACGATTATTTCTCTGGTTTCTGGTCGAACCTATCTCGAGTGGAACCTTCAAACATCACTCGCCATGGCGTGGGCGATTATCGTGACATCGATTATTGCGGTTATCGCTCTGCTTTGGATGTTGCAACGGGGGAGCGCAGCTAAAGTTTCTTCGCTTCTCTATCTTGTTCCACCAGCAGCATCTTTGCAAGCATGGGCTTTATTCGGAGAGAAGCTAAACGCCCAGTCAATCATCGGAATTGCAATGACTGCGCTGGGCGTTGCTTTAGTTCAACGGAGCTAGGTAAAGAGTATTAGTGATGCTCGATCTCTTTACGATCTGATTCGGTCGCCTTTGGTACGGCTGTTGTAGCTGCACGAGAGATGCGATTGCGAATTTTATTCTTGAGAGCCTGTGGTCGCTTTACGCCAGCTGCATCAAACTCTGGAAGTTCAAGTGGCGCAAGCTGTTCGTGAGATGTAAGTAACCAAGCCTTCTCTGGGCTAATTGGCTCATGAATCTCAACGAACTCTCCATGTGGCAATCTGACCAGGCGACCGGTCTCGCGACCATGAAGGACGAGTTCGCGATCAGCGCGTTGTAATGAAAGACAGAGTCGCTTAGTCACAATGAATGCGATTGGTGGAAGCACGAGAACACCAATGCGTGAGATCCACATCATTTGATTGATGCTCAGATCGAAAGTAACAGCGATTAAGTCGTTGCCACCGTTCATGAGAGTCACTAAGGTGAATGTGATTGCCATAGCGCCGATAGCGGTGCGGTTTGGATTATTGCGGGGACGATCTAAGAGGTGATGCTCGCGCTTATCACCAGTAGCCCAAGACTCTATGAATGGGTAGAGCGCCATCAATGTAAAGATTATGCCGGGGATTATCAATGCAGGAATCAAGATATTCCAAGAGATTGTGTAACCGAAGATGTATGACTCAAGTGGTGGCGCCATACGCACCAAGCCGTCAAGCCAACCCATATACCAATCGGGCTGTGATCCCGCGGTTACTTGCCCTGGAGTGTATGGACCATAAAGCCAGATTGGGTTGATCGAAGCAACAGCGCCTAAAAAGGCAGTGACACCGAAAACAATGAAGAAGAATCCGCCTGCCTTAGCCATGTAAACAGGCATTAATGGGTAGCCGACAACATTCTTTTCAGTACGACCAGGACCAGGGAACTGAGTGTGCTTCTGGTACCAAACCAACATTAAGTGAACGGTAATGAGCGCTAGGAAGAGACCCGGCAAAATCAGAACGTGAATGATGTAGATACGCGGGATAAAGAGTTCACCAGGGAAAGGTCCACCGAAGAGGAAGAATGAAATATAGGAACCGACAACTGGAACCGCTTGAATAATTGCCTCAGCGATACGGATACCAGTGCCTGAAAGTAGATCATCAGGTAGTGAGTATCCAAGGAAACCCTCGACAATTCCGAGTGTCAGCAAACCAATACCAAGAATCCAGTTGAACTCGCGTGGCTTACGGAACGCACCAGTGAAGAAAACGCGTAGCAAGTGAACGACAATGGCGACCATAAAGAGCAGAGCTGCCCAGTGGTGAATCTGTCGCATCAAAAGTCCGCCACGAACTTCAAATGAAATATCTAGTGCTGACGCATATGCGGCAGACATCTCGACACCTTTGAGTGGGGCGTATTCGCCTTCATAGATAACTTCGCGCATTGATGGGTCAAACCAGAAAGTCAGGAATGTTCCAGAAACAAGCAAGATGATAAATGAATAGAGGGCAATTTCACCGAGAAGAAAAGACCAGTGATCAGGGAAGACCTTCTTGAGGCTCTTCTTCAAATAGCTAGCAGCACCAACTCGATCATCTACATATCCGGCTACATTTCCGGCGATTCTTTCTCGTGCTGTCATGATGAGCGCTCCCAGAAGCTAGGTCCAACAGGTTCGTTAAATGGTGCTTGAGCGATGAGATATCCCTCGCTATCAACAGTGATTGCCAATTGTGGCAGAGGACGAGCGGCTGGTCCAAAGATAACTTTGGCGGCACGAGTCACATCAAAAGTCGATTGGTGACATGGGCAGAGCAGATGCTTGGTCTGTTGTTCGTAGAGAGCGACCGCACATCCCATATGTGAACAAATTTTTGAGAAGGCGATGATTCCTTCGTGAGTCCAAGAAAGTCTTTCGTCATCAAGATTAAAATCTTCAGGACGAAGACGGATTAGAAGCACCGCATCCTTTGCAATATCACTGAGCTTGCGATGCTTATCTTCACCTTTGATTTCAGGAAGAGTCTGAGCTACTGCTCCAACTTCAAGGTCAGACGCTTTGATTGGACGGTCTCCTGGATCCGTTACTAAGCGGGTGCCTGCCTTCCACTTAGTCATTCCCAGTTCTGATGGAAGAGGACCAAGGTCGCGCAAAAGAAGAACTGGTATAACTCCAGAGAGGCCTACAGCTAATCCAAGTGTTCGCTTGATAAGTGGGCGACGACCAAGACCCGCAATGGCTGCGCCTTCCTTAACTGTCTTTACAAATTCTGCACGATCTTCATCATTAGATCGGAACTCATGACGTTGCACGATGACTTCTTCGTCAGACATCAACTGTTTAGCCCAATGAATAGCGCCAGCTCCAATAAAGAAGAGCGCCATCGCCATACCTAAACCAAGGAAGAGTTGATGCGCGTTGAGCTCTCCGAAAATTGGGATAAAGATAAAAGTGTCAGTATCGATAAAGATGTAGGAATAAATCAGTAGGAGAGTTCCTGCAACAGATAGCATGAAGAGAATTGCAACTTGGCGTTCTGCAATCTTTGCGTACTTTTCATCGGTATCTGTGCGGCGATGTTGATGAGCAGGCAGTCCAGGATCTTTGATTAATTCAATCTCGTTAGACATCTATCTATCTCGCCTTCATCGCTAGCCATACTGCAACACCAATGAGCATTCCGATGCCCAGAGTCCAGACAAGCAGACCTTCAGTCACTGGACCAACGCGACCTAGTGCGACACCACCAAGTTGAGGTTCTGTCTCAGCATGCTTAATCCACTTGATTACAGAGAGCTTCTCTTCGGGAGTTAAGGTCTTGTCGCTAAAGACCGGCATTGATTGTGGGCCTGTGATCATCGCTTCGTAAATATGTTTTGCTTCAACGCCCATCACACTTGGCGCCCATTTGCCTTGAGTAAGTGCGCCGCCTTGACCAGCAAAGTTATGGCACATGGCGCAGTTAGTTCTAAAGAGTTCGCCACCTTCGGCAATGCTTCCGTCACGCTCGTAATTGAGAAGCTCATCGCCTGGAATTTCAGGTCCCGGGGCAAGAGATGCCACATAAACAGCGAGTGCGTGCACTTCTTCGGGAGTGTAAACAACGTTCTTGCGCACAGCTTGCTGACTCATATCAGCCATTGGCATACGGCCAGTTCCTACCTGGAAATCTACTGATGCAGCACCGACACCAATAAGTGAAGGCGCAACAACTCCGCCTTCAGCATTGAGGCCGTGGCATGAAGAGCAACCCTTTAGAAAAAGTTGCTTACCTTCTTCAATTTGCGCAGATCTATCTGCGTTGAGGGTCGTTGTATTGGTGACAGCGCTAGCTACCTGGAAGGTAGTTCCGATAGTCAAAAGTCCGAAGACCAACAGGAGAGGACCTGCTGCTCGATGGCGACGTAGACGCGATAGACGCTTCACTTATTTCCTTTCATAGCGGGTGAAAATTCTTTACTTAATGAGATAAATAGCCGAGAAGAGCGCAATCCAAACAACATCAACAAAGTGCCAGTAATACGAAACAACAATTGCGGTTGTCGCTTGGTTCTGTGTAAAGCGACGAGCCTTTGCAACACGTACGAGAACGATTAGGAAGGCAATCAAACCGCCAGTTACGTGTAATCCGTGGAAGCCAGTAGTAAGGTAGAAAACTGAACCGTAAGCGGATGAAGAAAGAGTGAGGCCTTCACTTACAAGCATTGCATATTCATAGACCTGACCAGCGATGAAGAAAGAACCCATCAGGAAAGTAAGAGCGAACCACTCGCGCATGCCCCACTTGCTCATGTTTGCAAGTGATCCAGTACGACGCACCTGAAAACGCTCAGCAGCGAAGACACCAAACTGACAG
Source organism: Actinomycetota bacterium (assembly GCA_009704515.1). Next base: position 3,490 of record WLDZ01000024.1, on the reverse strand, counting down.
GTGACTGAAGAGAGAACCAAAATCGTGGTGTTCAGAACCGAGAAAGGAATAGCTAGAACTTCAGAAGCTTCTTTCCAGATTTCTGGGCCTTGAACTGCGCGAGTTGTGAAGTACATTGCAAAGAGTGCGGCGAAGAACATCAACTCACTTGATAGCCAGACAATGGTTCCAACAGCAACCAGGTTGGGGCGAGTTATCTTGTGGTGGCCCTCGACATGTGCAGTATTTACGGAACTGGTCATGAGGTGATTATTCCCGAGTTTGCCCAGTTCGGCCTACTTTTGCGGGTCGAAAGGGCCCGAATTTGCCCTCAAATAAAGGTGAAAAGGCTCACCTTCTGGGTATTACTATTGCCCCATGACATCGCAAGAAACATCGTCTCGGAAGTTAAATTTCGTTCTCTACTCTGATGATTCGACCACCCGTGCGGCAGTGACTTCAGCCCTCGGAAAGAGGGTCTCTCCAGAGCTCGGAGATCACGAGATTCGGGAGTTTGCGACAGCAGATGCGCTTCGACTCTATGTCGATTCAGTAAAGCCCGGTTCGGATCGCCCCATTGATCTCTTTATTCTCGATGGAGAAGCCACCCCCGAAGGCGGAATGGGCGTCGCTCGTCAATTAAAGGACGAAGTCTATAACTGCCCACCAGTCCTCCTGATAGTAGCTCGTAAGGAAGATGGCTGGCTTGCCGCTTGGTCACGCGCCGAAGCAAGTGTCACTCATCCGGTCGATCCTTTTACCTTGGCCGAGACTGTTGCATCTCTTATCCGCAACAACTCTGTAGCCGCAATCTAATTTGATTTGCTAATTTGATTTTTACGATTTCAATTTTGTAGCGATTATCGAAAGAGAGTCCATGAATCAACTCTGGCCCGACCTCATCGCTGCGTTGAATTCTGGGAAAGATTTAACGCCATCCGAAATCCAATCCATCCTTAATTCAATCCTCCGCGATGAGGCTGATATTGAATCGGTAAAGACTTTTCTGCTGGCTCTTTCGGCAAAAGGCGAGAGCGCGACCGAAGTTGTTGCGCTAGTCGAAGAGCTTTACAAGCATTCAGCCCCTATCTCAATACAGGAACGAGCGGTTGATACTGTCGGAACTGGTGGCGATGGTTTTCATACGATCAATATTTCATCGACCGCGGCTATTGTGGCTGCCGCAGCAGGGGCACGAGTTGTTAAGCACGGAAGTCGAGCGGTCTCTTCAAAATCGGGTGCCTCAGATTTCTATGCAGCTCTAGGAATTGCTCACGATTTGGATGGGGCAGGAGTCGAAGAGACGGTGCAAAAACTCGGCATCGGATTTTGCTTCGCACCAGTCTTTCACCCGGCAATGCGCTTTGTGGCTCCAGCGCGAAAAGAACTCGGTGTTCCTACCGTCTTTAATTTTCTAGGCCCACTAGCAAATCCTGCCAAACCTAAAGCGATTGCGCTCGGTGTTGCAAATCAACGAATTCATAGTGTTATGGCTGAAGTTATGGCATCAAAAGGTTGTGATGGTTTTATCTTCCGTGGAAATGACGGCCTTGATGAAATAACCCTTAATGGCACAACTACCTTGTTGGTAATCGGTGGAGAGAAAATAGCGCGTGAGCAGATTGACGCAAAAGATTTTGGAATCGATAACGCTCCGCTCGCTGCAATAGTCGGGGGAGATGGAGCTGAAAATGCCGCGATATCGATGGCCATCTTCAAGGGAGAAAAGGGAGCGCCTAGAGATGTCGTCCTTTTGAATGCAGCGGTGACAATTGCAGCATTTGAAGGAGAGTTGGATCTACCAATTCAAGAGCGAATTTCGAAAGCTTTAACTCGCGCAACAAGCGCTATTGACTCGGGGGCTGCCCTTGATTTGGTCGCAAAGTGGGGCGAACTTTCACAGTCGATCGCTCTTTCGGCGAAAAGGCAATAAGTTCCTCAATCGTAAAAATATCTAAACCGGCTAGCCTTTCAAAGAGGCCGTGTAATACGGCGATAGTTGCTTTCACATCATCGAGCGCACGGTGAGTTGGTTGTATCTCAGCTTTGAATATTTGTGCCAAAGTTCCAAGTTTGCAGTTTGGTGCTTCATCGCGATCAAGAACTTTTCTTGCCAGTATTGCAGTATCAACTATTCGCTGTTTAGGCCATTTTTTTGAGTTAGATTTTGCGGCGGCTTTAACAAAAGCGAGATCAAATGGAGCGTTCTGAGCTACAAAGACAGTTTCATCTCCGCCAACAAAATCGATGAGAGATGAGATTACCTCGGAGATTGGCGGTGCATTTCTGACTGCCTCATCATCGATTCCAGTCAAAGCAGTTATGTAGGCGGGAATTGGGTGACCAGGATTAACCAAAGTTGAGAAAGTGTCCAAGACCGCGCCACCCTTGATTCGGATTGCACCGATCTCTGTAATTCCTGCGCCGAGATGTGGAGCGCTACCACTTGTTTCTAGATCTAATACAACAAACTCGACGAGATGAAGCGGAGTTCCGAGCTCTTGAAATGTGCTTTGCCAACTTTCGTTCTTCCCACTCTGGTTTGAACTCGCCATCCGCGTACTCTAATTCACACCTCAGACATCTTTGCTACGAGAAGGTTGGACATCTACTCTTGCAGTATGAGCGTTCACGATGCACCAGCTGGTTCAATGCAGGACTACCGCCTTGTGGGTAAGGGTGCCAACAGCAATGTAGGAATTATTTTTGTCCATGGCTTTACTGGTTCGCCAATCAGTATGCGCCCCTGGGCGGACTTTTTCTCTGCGAAGGGCTACACAGTTTCCGTACCTTTACTTCCTGGACATGGAACCACACCAGAAGATCTCAACCACATAAAGTGGCAGCAATGGCCAGCTAAAGTCGAAGAAGAACTTGATTGGATGGCCCGAGAAGGCATGACTCCATTTATCTTTGGACTCTCAATGGGTGGGGGAACAACCCTGCATGTCGCGCTCAGGAAATCATCTTCGTTAGCAGGAATAGTTCTTGTTAATCCCATGATTCATCTCAAGCGCGTACCGCACCAGGTAGCTTGGGCAATCTCACGATTCCAAAAGATGCGCTCTTCGGTCGGTGATGATGTTAAGAAGCCAGGAGTAACAGAACACGGTTATGACTCTTTACCTGTAGTAGGGCTTTATCAGTTACTCAAAATGCTTTCGTATACCCGTAAGCGCCTTCATGATGTTACAACGCCACTGATGCTCTTTCACAGCAAAGATGATCACACTTTGCCGGTTTCAAATACAGAAATAGTTATGAAGAATGTTGGATCACTAAGTAAACAGCGCATTGAACTAGTGAATAGCTATCATGTGGCAACGCTTGATAATGATCAAGAAATCATCTTTGAGAATTCCCTGATTTTTGTTGAGGCAAACAAGCCACAGCTATGAATCGCCTCTTGCTTGCTTTGGGTGGAAAGAGAATCGCAGACGCCTTCCGCGTTACAGTCTCTGGAGATCCAAGCGGTACGCCGGATTGGTCCAAGCAAATGGCGATCGGAAAT
>WLDZ01000023.1 GCA_009704515.1 Actinomycetota bacterium | reverse complement strand
TTTATTGCCGCAATTGAAGATGGCGCAATGACTGCCACGCAATTTCATCCTGAAAAGTCCGGTGATGCAGGTTTGCATCTGATTAAGAATTGGGTAGCAACGCTATGACCAGTCAAGATTTTAAATATCTCGAACTCCTTCCTGCCGTCGATGTAAAGGATGGTCGCGCTGTGCGACTCGTTCAAGGCGAGCTCAGCGCTGAGACTTCATATGGTTCTCCACTTGATGCCGCTATGGATTTTCAATCATCAGGTGCTGAGTGGATTCACCTGGTAGATCTCGACGCTGCATTCGGAATAGGCGAAAACAGCGTGCTACTTGCCGAAGTTGTTGGTCGCCTTGATATTAAAGTTGAGCTTTCTGGCGGAATTCGTGATGACGAATCATTAAGACGAGCACTTGCTACTGGTTGTCGTCGCGTCAATTTAGGAACGGCAGCACTTGAAAATCCCGATTGGACCTCACGCGTTATTGCTGAATTTGGTGATCGGATTGCTGTCGGTTTGGATGTTCGTGGCCACACATTGGCAGCGCGCGGTTGGACCGAAGAAGGCGGCAATCTCTTTGAAACTCTAGAAAGACTTGAAAGAGATGGTTGTGCTCGATATGTGGTCACCGATGTCACTAAAGATGGAACGCTAAAAGGACCTAATCTAGAATTGTTGAAAGAGGTATGCGCAGTTACAAAGAAGCCTGTAATCGCCAGTGGCGGCATTTCATCTCTTGACGATATTCGCGCACTTGCTGCGATGAATGATTTTGGAGTAGAGGGCGCGATTGTTGGCAAGGCTCTTTATGCTGGTGCATTTACACTTGAAGAAGCTCTGGAGATTACGAAGAAGTGACACTATCCACTCGCATCATTCCTTGTCTCGATGTCACAGATGGGCGTGTAGTAAAAGGAATCAATTTCACCAATTTGGTTGATGCCGGAGATCCAGTGGAGATGGCTTCTCTCTACAATGCAGAAGGAGCGGACGAGCTCACCTTTCTTGATATCTCTGCCAGCGTTATCGGGCGAGAAACAACACTTGATGTCGTAAGGCGTACCGCTGAGCAAGTTTTTATCCCGTTGACAGTCGGCGGAGGAATCAGAAGTGTTGAAGATGTAGATCGCTTACTTCGCGCAGGCGCGGATAAAGTTTCAATAAATACCGCAGCTATTGCTCGCCCCGAACTTATCGCCGAAATTGCCGATCGTTTCGGTTCGCAAGTCTTGGTTTTATCGGTAGATGCTCGCCGTGCAAATACCGATTCTGGCTATGAAGTGACAACCCATGGCGGAAGAGAGAGTGCTGGTTTAGACGCGCTGAAGTGGGTTGAGGATGCATGTGCTCTCGGAGTCGGTGAGATTCTTCTTAATTCAATGGACGCAGATGGAACTAGAGCGGGCTATGACATAGGGATGATTTCTGCCGTTCGCGCCGTCACTAAGGTTCCACTTATCGCCAGTGGCGGGGCAGGGAGTCAAGAAGATTTTGCGGCCGCACTAGTTGCCGGCGCAGACGCGCTCTTGGCAGCAAGTGTTTTTCATTTTGGAGTGCATCGAATAGGCGACATAAAGGGATATCTCAACGGACAAGGCTATCCAGTGCGCATGGCACATCGACTCTAAGGCAGAATAGCCACATGGCCACACTCTCTAATGAGATTACAACTCTTCTCAAAGAAGGCGTTGAACTCATTCCAGCCATCGCTCAGGATGCACAGACCGGCGAAGTTCTCATGCTTGCCTACATGAACAGGCAATCTCTAGCGATAACTATTGAGACAGGTCGCGCAACATACTGGTCTCGTAGTCGCAGTGAACTTTGGGAGAAGGGTGCAACTTCTGGACATACGCAGAAAGTTATTTCAATCGCGCTCGATTGCGACGGAGATGCTCTCCTGCTTCAGGTCGAACAAATTGGGGCGGCATGCCACACCGGTGATCGCACATGTTTTCACAGCAGAGTGCATGGTGATAAGTAATGAGCGCCCAAGAGATGCGGTTAGAAGAATTTCGTGAATATGCGAAGTCAAATAATGTCATTCCTGTTTTCCGCAGATTATTAGCAGATGGTGAAACACCACTCGGACTGTATAAGAAATTGGCTAAAAACAATCCTGGAACATTCTTACTGGAATCGGCAGAACATGGTGGTACATGGTCGCGATACTCATTCATTGGAGTTCGCAGTCAAACGACTTTGACAGAAAATAATGGAGTGGCACATTGGATTGGAAAACCACCCGTCGGAGTTCCTGAAGGCATGGACCCTCTGCAAGCCCTTAAAGAGTCTGTCGCTCATCTTAAGAGTCCGGTTATTCCAGGCTTGCCTCCGCTAACAGGAGGCCTCGTTGGCTATATGGGATATGACGCAGTGCGTCGCCTTGAAAACCTACCCAACTTAGCAGTTGATGATCTTAAGCTTCCCGAGATTGCTTTTATTCTTACAAGTGATCTAGCTGTAATGGATCATTCCAATTCAACAATCACTCTCATTGCGAATGCCATCAATTGGGACGGTTCCAATGAGCGTATTGATGAAGCATTTGCCGAGTCACAGCTGCGATTAGATCGCATGGTCGAAGATCTGCAAGCAAGTATCCCAGGTGACATTTGTGAAATCCCTACCTTTACTCAGCCAGAATTTTCTCGCAACATCACCGCAGATGATTTCCGTGCAAAAGTTGAAATCGCTAAAGAAGAGATTCGCGCAGGTGAAGCCTTTCAGATTGTCATATCGCAGCGCTTTGCCACACCTTGCAGCGCCGATGCCCTAGAGGTTTATCGTGCGCTCAGATTAAGTAATCCAAGTCCATATATGTACCTCTTCAGATTTGAAAGCGGCTTTGATGTGGTGGGATCAAGCCCGGAAGCACTGGTTAAGGTAAAGGGTCGCGAGGTGATGGTTCACCCAATTGCAGGAACCAGAAAACGTTCAGATTCTCACGAGGAAGATAATCGCCTTGGAGAAGAGCTTTTGGCTGACCCTAAAGAGAGAGCAGAACACTTGATGCTCGTAGATTTAGGGCGTAACGATGTAGGTCGAATCTCTACACCTGGTTCTGTTGAAGTAATCGACTTTATGCATATCGAACGATATTCGCATGTGATGCATATCGTCTCAACAGTTATTGGCGAACTTGCTAGCAGCGCTAAACCGATTGATGCACTCTTCTCAGTTTTTCCAGCGGGTACCTTGTCAGGAGCGCCAAAGCCGCGTGCCATGGAAATTATTGAAAGGCTAGAACCAACGCGTCGCGGCCTTTACGGGGGAGCAATCGGATACTTTGATTTCACCGGAAATATAGATACCTGTATTGCTATTCGAACTGCGCTCATCCATAAAGGAACCGCTTTTGTCCAAGCGGGTGCAGGGGTAGTTGCTGATTCTGATCCTGAGTCAGAGAATCAAGAAACACTTAACAAAGCAGCAGCGGTCTTATCTGCGATTAATTCTGCAAATCAAATTAAGGCGGCCCAAGTAAATCTCCAAAGAGAGAAGAGCAAGTAATGGGAAAAATTGCTTTCTGGATTATTGTCGTTGCTGCTGCAGCAATTCTGATTAGCGGCAAAGTGCGCTTAGCTAAGCGGTATGAACGGGAAGACAAAACCATCAAGGATGTCTCTTCGTGGAGATCCCTGGACCGTGGAGTTGATCCGACCGATAATGAAGAAGATTCAAAATGAGCGTCCTTGATTCAATTATTGAGGGCGTCCGTGAGGATTTAGCAGCTCGTCGAGTTTCGCTCGCACAGATTCAAGAACAACTTACGCAAGCACCTCCCGTGATTGATGCGCATATTCCGCTTCTTGCTTCACCGATGAGCATTATTGCTGAGGTAAAGCGAGCGTCTCCAAGTAAGGGAGCACTGGCAGAAATTGCGAGTCCGCTAGATTTAGCGCGCCGATATGAAGATGCAGGTGCTGCTGTCATCAGTGTATTAACAGAACGACGTCGTTTCGCTGGTTCGCTTGAAGATTTGCATGCGGTACGAGCTGGAGTCTCAATCCCGATTCTGCGCAAAGACTTTATGGTCGATGAATACCAATTTTATGAGGCACGCGCAGCGGGTGCCGATGTCATTCTTTTGATTGTCGCCGCTCTCTCCAAAAATCAATTGCGCGACTACTACGATCTAGCAACTGAGTTGGGAATGGCGGCTTTGGTCGAAGTCCATACTCATGAAGAAGTTGAAGATGCCCTTGATATCAATCCACGCATCATTGGCGTCAATGCTCGCAATCTCAAGACCCTCGAAATTGACCTGGCGGCATTCACACGACTTATCCCAGAAATTCCGTCATCGATTATTCGAGTCGCAGAGTCTGGAATCTCAGAGCGCAGTGAGGTCGAAATAGCCCAAGCAGCAGGAGCTCGAGCCATCTTGGTGGGCGAGACATTGGTGCGAACAGGTGATCCTAAGGCGAAAATCGACGCGCTCTTAGGTACTAGTCGAGGGTAAGCTCGCTCCATGTTTGATAAGAGCTCAGAGATTATTGGCCACTTTGGTCAGTACGGCGGTCGCTTCGTTCCCGAGGCGTTAATTGGCGCTCTCGAAGAGTTAGAAGCTGCACACAATGCAGCTATCAATGATCCCGAATTTCAAGCGGAACTTTCTGAACTGCATCGCACCTACACAGGACGGCCATCGATTCTCACCGAAGCCAAGCGCTTTGCAGAACATGCTGGCGGAGCTCGCATCTTCCTCAAGCGCGAAGATCTCAACCACACCGGAAGTCATAAAATCAACAATGTTTTAGGGCAAGCGTTACTTACAAAGAAAATGGGTAAGAAGCGAATCATTGCCGAAACAGGTGCAGGTCAGCATGGTGTTGCATCTGCCACAGCTGCGGCGCTTATGGGACTGGATTGCGTTGTTTACATGGGCGAGGAAGATACTCGTCGTCAAGCACTCAATGTTGCAAAAATGAAAATGCTTGGGGCAGAAGTTGTTCCAGTTACATCAGGCTCTCGCACGCTTAAAGATGCAATCAATGAAGCGATGCGCGATTGGGTGACAAATGTTGCCGACACACATTACCTACTCGGAACTGTTGCGGGTCCGCACCCATTCCCAACAATGGTTCGTGACTTTCATAAAATTATTGGAGAAGAAGCACGCGAACAGATGCTGGCACAAGTAGGACGCTTACCTGATGCCGTTTTGGCGTGTGTGGGCGGCGGATCAAATGCGATCGGTATCTTCCATCGTTTTATCTCCGACGCCAATGTTCGCCTTATCGGACTCGAAGCTGGTGGTGACGGTGTAGAGACTGGTCGTCATGCGGCAACAATTAGCGGTGGCACACCTGGTGTTCTTCACGGAACTCGTTCCTATGTTTTACAAGATGAGAACGGTCAGACTGTCGAATCGCATTCAATTTCAGCAGGGCTTGATTATCCCGGAGTTGGTCCAGAGCATGCCTACCTTCACGATATTGGACGCGCTGAGTACCGCGCGATCACTGATAAAGAAGCGATGGATGCTTTCTCTCTTCTCTGCAAAACTGAAGGAATCATTCCTGCCATCGAAACAGCACATGCACTAGCGGGCGCAATCAAAGTTGGAAAAGAACTTGGTCCTGATGGCGTTCTATTGATAAATCTCTCTGGACGTGGCGATAAAGATGTTCATACCGCCGCTGGTTATTTCGGAATCTCTCTAGATTAGGAAATACTCAATGTCCACACCGCTAGAGGCGATGTTTGAAAGAGTGCGCGCAGAGAAGCGTTCAGCGCTCATTGCTTATATTCCGGCAGGATTTCCCACAATCACTGATTGCCATCGCGTGATTGATGCATTCATTGCAGGGGGAGTAGATGCAATAGAGATTGGTTTTCCCTATAGCGATCCGGTAATGGATGGCCCAACTATCCAAGCTGCAGCTGTTATGGCACTCGATAACGGTGTTACTTCAGCAGATGTATTAAACGCACTAAAGAAAGCAACAGATGCAGGCGTTCCATCTGTTGTTATGACTTACTGGAATCCCGTCGAGAGATTCGGTGTCGATTCATTTGCCGATGCGATCGCAGCACATGGCGGTTCCGGAGTTATTCATCCTGATATCACCATTGAAGAATCAACAGGTTGGTTAGCAGCAGCTGCACATGCTAAAATCAATCCCATTTATGTTGTAGCACCGAGCACGAGCAATGAGAGATTGGCCAAAGTAACTGCCGGTTGCAGTGGATTTGTTTATGCCGCCAGCATCATGGGTGTAACAGGTGCACGTGAATCTGTTTCAAGTGGAGCGGAAGCGCTGGTTTCTAGAATTCGCGCGGTAAGCGGCCTTCCTGTCGCTGTTGGTCTTGGAGTCTCGACTCGCGAACAGGCTAAGGATCTTGCTCGATATGCCGATGGCATAATCGTCGGTTCTGCCTTTGTAAAAGCGATACTCGACGCCCCTTCGATTGAAGCGGGATTAGCAGCAGTCACAGAACTTGCACAGGAGCTCGCCCTTGGCGTGCGCGGGCAATAGCCGCTAGTTAAAGCTATATTTGGACTCTGGAAGTTTGCTCAAGCAGCGCTGATAGGTAAAGGCTAACAAGGGATAGGTAATCAACATGGCTTCGAATAAGGATTCCAAGAAATCACAAGATAAGGTGACTCGCAATATTGTTATTGGCACAGTTGCATTCGTCCTGATCTTTGTGGGAGGTGGAATCGCCCTCTCAAAGCAGACCGAATCTAAGATTTCGCAAGCGATCCCTTCATCAGTTGATGAGAGCAATGGATACGGAATCACCTTTAACAAAGGGCTGACAGGCGTTCCAAAGATTGATATCTATGAAGACTTCCAATGTCCATACTGCATGCAATTTGAGAGCGCCAACCTTAAATACATCGATTCACTCATCAATGAGAAGAAAGCTGTAGTTACTTATCACATACTTTCTTTCGTTGGACCTGAATCAGTTGTTGCTGCAAATGCATCAGCGTGTGCTGCAGATGAAGATAAATTCCTTTCATTCCACGGAACCATGTATGCAAACCAACCATCGACAGAGAATTCAGGTGAATGGAGCAAGGAGCGAATTATCGGTATCGCTGAAGCTGCCGGAATTACTTCGAAATCATTTGTTGATTGTGTCAACAACGGTGAGTACTTGGGTTGGGCCCAAAAAGTTGCTGAGGCAGCGATTGCTGACAAAATCAACTCCACCCCAACAGTTCTTTTGAATGGAAAAGATCTTAAGGACACAATCAATATCTATAACGCAGCACAATTCCGAAGCGTTATCGAGGGCTAGGTGTTTTCTAACTCAATTCCAACACCATCATCTTCGGTTGTTGAACTTGGGCCCATTACTATCCACGCCTATGCACTCTGCATCATCGCAGGTGTTGCTATTGCAATCTGGTTAGGTAATCGCAGATTTATTGCAGCCTTCCCCGAAGCTCGCGGAATAGTCTCTGATGTTGCAGTGATTGCTGTGCCCGCTGGTGTGATTGGTGGGCGTATCTATCATGTGATTTCTTCGCCATCACAATACTTCGGTGCTAACGGAAAACCGCTGGACGCAGTAAAAATTTGGCAAGGTGGACTCGGTATCTGGGGCGCAATCTCTCTCGGTGCAGTGGGCGCATTTTTCACTTATCGCCACTTAGCTCGTTCCCGTGAATTACCGCAATTTAGATACTTTCTTGACGCACTGGCTCCAGGGATTCTTTTTGCCCAAGCGATTGGGCGTTGGGGCAATTGGTTTAATGGCGAGCTTTATGGACGGCCAACAGATCTCCCATGGGCGCTAGAAATCCCTCGCAATCTCCGCACAATTGAATATCGGGATTTCGAAACTTTCCACCCCACCTTTCTCTATGAATCACTCTGGTGTCTATTAATTGGACTGGTGCTCATCAAGTTCTCGCCTCGCCTTCTCGGAGGCCAGATTTTTTCTCTTTACATCTTCAGCTACTGCGTCGGTCGATTGCTATTTGAGGCGCTACGCATTGATGAAGCTAATCTAATATTCGGGATACGCATAAATATCTTCGTCGCCCTGATAGTCGGTTCTCTTGCCGCCCTCAGCTTTCGCCGTTTTGCCAAGCAAGCGCGGTAGGCTTGCAATATGGCGTTAGAGGATGTGTACCGCAGAAACTTAGAGCATCGCGCCCATCGCGCTGGGTGGTTACGTGCTGCCGTTCTCGGAATCAATGATGGACTTGTTTCTACCGCTTCCCTTATGGTCGGCGTAGCTACGGCAAGCGCATCTTTCGACAATGCTTCATCAATCATTATTTCAACGGGCGCAGCTGGAATAACGGCGGGTGCGTTATCGATGGCGGTCGGCGAATACATTTCAGTGAGCTCTCAGACAGATATTGAAAACTCAGATCGCCTGCTTGAGATGCAACATCTAGCCGTGGACCCAGAAGGCGAACTAGAAGAGTTGGTAGAGATCTATAAAGCCCGCGGGTTAGATGAACCACTCGCTCGTGAAGTTGCGCGTTCATTGACAGACAAAGATGCGCTAGCCGCACATCTTCGAGATGAACTTGGTCACCATCCACATAGCAAGGCTCGTCCAGTGCAAGCCGCGATTGCCTCGGCTCTAGCTTTTGCCCTCGGTGGCTTCATTCCATTTATTGGTGCCATAGTTGCGAGCTCGAACTCGGGGAGCACCTCAAGTATCGCCACTGCCATTGTTGGCTTCACTCTTCTTGGACTCATGGCCGCAGGGGCAGTTGGCGCGAAGACTGCAGGATCAAGGCTCCTGGTGCCGACCCTGCGGGTTCTCATTGGTGGCAGCATTGGTATGGCCGTTACGGCAGGAATAGGTCAGCTCTTTCACGCCACTATCGTGTAGTTAGAAGTCAGAATTTCTACCTATTCAGGTAGTCATCCCAGCGCATCCCTTGCTACTCTTTCCTATACGAAAAGGGCCATCGTTGTCCCTCTCGAGTACGCGCTGGTTATCAATCCGCGCAACCTCTTCTACATTCAAGTAAGGGACAACGCACATGTCACTCCCATCTTCATTTCCCAAAGCACAGGGGCTCTACGACCCTGCGCAAGAACATGATGCATGCGGTGTTGCCATGGTCGCCACTCTCAATAAAGTTGCAACACATGAAATCGTTGAGAAGGCCCTTACTGCACTCCGAAACCTAGAACACCGTGGAGCATCTGGCGCTGAACCAGATAGTGGAGACGGCGCCGGAATTCTTATTCGAGTTCCAGATGCATTTTTGCGTGCTGTAACAGATTTTAATCTCCCTGCAGAAGGTTCATATGCAACTGGAATCGCTTTTATCGCGGCTGGAAAGGATTTCACAGCTGAGATTGCAAAGCTAGCCGAAGAAGAAGGGCTAACAGTTCTTGGTTGGCGCAAACTTCCAATTAACTCTTCATCACTCGGTAAGACCGCCATCTCTGTGATGCCAGATTTCCAGCAGGTTTTTCTAGCTGGTAAGAATGGCGAAAGTGGTATCGCTCTCGATCGCAAAGCATTCTGTCTACGCAAGCGCGCAGAACATTCACTCGAACTCTATTTCCCATCACTTTCTTCACAAACGATTGTCTACAAGGGAATGTTAACAACAGGTCAGCTCGAAGAATTTTTCCCTGATCTCAGCGATGTACGCGTTGTCTCACCGCTTGCCCTTGTTCACTCTCGTTTTTCTACAAACACTTTCCCATCGTGGCCACTGGCTCACCCATATAGATTTATTGCGCACAACGGTGAAATCAACACCGTTAAAGGTAATCGCAACTGGATGAGAGCTCGTGAATCTCTTCTTAAGAGCGATCTCTTCGGCGAAGATCTTGAGCGCATCTTCCCAATCGTAGAAATGTCAGGTTCTGACTCTGCCTCATTCGATGAGGTGTTAGAACTTCTCTATCTCGGTGGCCGTTCCTTGCCACACGCAGTTTTGATGATGATTCCTGAAGCATGGGAGAACCATGCGACCATGCCACAGAATCGTCGTGATTTCTATGCATTCCACGCATCAATGATGGAGCCATGGGATGGCCCTGCATGTGTGACATTTACAGATGGCCATCAGGTTGGTGCTGTTCTTGATCGCAATGGATTACGCCCATCCAGATATTGGGTTACTGAAGATGGCATTGTTGTTTTGGCATCTGAAGTTGGTGTCTTGGATTTTGCCGCGGAGAAGATTGTTCGTAAGGGCCGCTTGCAACCAGGCAAAATGTTCCTTGTTGATATTGAGTCTGGACGAATTATTGAAGACGGCGAAATCAAAGACTCATTGGCTGATGCAGCGCCGTATGGTCAATGGTTACGCGATGGCATGGTCAAGCTCTCTGAGCTTCCACCGCGCGAGCACATTATTTATCCACACAAATCTGTGGTTCGCCGCCAAAAAGCATTCGGCTATACCGAAG
>WLDZ01000022.1 GCA_009704515.1 Actinomycetota bacterium | reverse complement strand
TAACCATTGGTACTTGCTTGCATTCGATGTCGATCAACAAGATATTCGACGCTTTAGATTGGATCGTGTCGCATCACCAGTTCTTGCTAGCTCGGCACCTCAACATTTTCCAGCAGATAATGAGGGTGTTCAGGCTGTACTAGCTCAAGTTTCTCAAGAAGCGCTACAAGCGCAAGTTTCCGTTCGCGTTGGTCGAGGCGCAAAGATTCGCAGGGATGCGACTCTCATTTCATCCGATGGTGAATGGGATCAGTTAAATATTCCTTACTATGATGTAGACGAACTCCTCTTCAATATCATTTGGCTTGGCGAAGATGCTCGAGTAGAGGCTCCGCAAGATGTTAGAGATGCGCTTATAGCGGCGGTTGAAGATTTGGTTCACGCACATGCTTAAGAAGAGTGCACCGCTTTTAGAAGTCGAGAGATTGTTGGATCTTGTTCCATTCTTATCTGTTAATCCATACATTTCGCTGAAAGAATTATCAATTGAATTTGGCGTTTCAGAACGCGAAATGTCAAACGAATTGATTGCTCTTTCGATGTGTGGCCTTCCTCGATATACACCCTACGAATTAATCGATGTATCTATCGAATCTGGATATGTATCAATTAGTAACCATGAAACATTAGATATTCCACGAGCCTTGTCAACGGGGGAGTTGACAGCTTTTCTTCTTGGCCTCAATTTGATTAGAGATTCGCTACTCAACTCTCCTGCAGATGGAGCAAGTAGTGCTTCAAAAGTTGCTCAAGTTGACTCATTAATTTCACGCCTCAAAGGTCTACTTGATACGCCAATAGATGTAGCACTCGATACCTCATCTCACTTTCTCAGCGAAATTGAGAAAGCAATTAATAGAAGAGGAACACTTTTGATCAGGTACCTCTCCTCGTCCGACGATGCGGCTAAGGATCGCGAGATACATCCTTTGACTCTCACCAGGGAGGGACAACACATATATCTCTCCGCTTTCTGCAAAAATTCACAGGCTCATCGAAGTTTTCGGCTTGACCGCATCGAAGCTTTAACTCCGGTTAAAGGAGAAATAAATGAAAATTTCAGCGAACAGATTAAGAAGCTAGAGCAGGCCAAGGGCGAAGAAGAGGCGACGGCTCCGACTAAGGTAAAGCTGAAAATCAAGCGAAACAAGCGACGCTATGCCGAGCTACTCAATATCGAGAGCATCCCAGCATCAGGCCTAGTTGAGATAGAGGTCTATTCGCAAGCGTGGTTGGTTAGGGCGATTTCTGCCGCCCGTGGCGAAATTGAGATAGTCGCAGGAGCAGAGATCGCGGCTTTGATTGGCGCTAGGGCGAGTCAAATACTCTCGCTTTACCGCTCATAGAGGCGGACTGTACGATAGCGTTCGCTCATTACAGGCGACTCAAACGCCACCAGATTTAGGAGAACCCCATGTTCCTCAAAGAGCCATCACACTGGATTCCAATTGTCGTAATCTTCGCACTCCTTTTCGGAGCTAAGCGTCTACCTGATTCTGCTCGTCAACTCGGTCGCTCTATGCGCATCTTCAAAAGTGAGATGAAAGAGATGAAGGCGGATGATTCAATCGTAGATGAGGCTCCAAAGGGCGAAACCGCTCCCGAGAAGTAATTTTTCATGGCGGCCTCCAACGGCGGCCGCATGCCGCTTATTGAACATCTACGCGAGCTGCGCCGCAGAGTCTTTAAATCTGCCCTAGCGATTACAGCGCTATCTGTTGTCGGTTGGGTTCTTTACACACCAATTATTAACACTCTCTCGCGGCCTGTCTGTGATCTTGACGCGGCGCAAGCGAGTGGAAGTTCTTATTGTGGCTCTCTTGTAATCAGTGGAATTCTCGGCCCCCTCAATTTGCAGATTAAAGTTGCCTTTCTCTCGGGCATCATAATGTCGGCGCCAATATGGCTCTATCAATTGTGGGCATTCATCGCACCTGCACTTCATCGGCGTGAACGCCGTTACTCAGTTGGATTTATAGCTGCAGCAACTCCGTTCTTTGCTATGGGTGCTGCTCTTGGTTACCTCATCATTCCTACCGCGGTTAAAGTTCTACTTGGTTTTACGCCTGGATCTCTCTCTAACCTAGTAAATTTTGATAACTATCTTGAGTTTGTAATGCGTATCATTTTACTTTTCGGTCTTGCATTCCAACTTCCAGTATTTCTTCTTACATTTAACCTCATTGGTTTCTTATCGGGTCGCACGATTCTAAAGCCATGGCGTGCCTGGGTCTTCGGAATATGTCTCTTCGTCGCAAGTTTCTCTCCAAGCGCGGATCCATTATCAATGTTGGCTTTGGCAGTGCCGCTTATCTGCTTGTATTTCATGGCAGGGGGCTTAGCAACACTCAATGATCGCCGTAGATCAAAGAAGAGCTCAGAACTATTTACTCCAGATGGTCGCGTTTCATCAGCGCAAGCAATCGAAGGACCTGCTCCTATCGATAAAGACGATTAACAGCAATTGAGAATTCAATGTGGATAGTCGCAGTAAATCCAAATGCTGGTAATGGTAGGGCGCTCGAGACATCGCGTGAAGTTACCGGTTTTCTTGATCTCAATGGTGAAGATAGCCGTGTATTAATAGCACCGAACGCTAATGAGCTCTCCATTCGCCTTCGTGAAGTTGTAAGTGAATCTAGAGAGCGAATTAAAGGAATCATTTCGATTGGTGGGGATGGTTTAGCTCACCTGGTTCTGCAGATTGCTGTTCCTGCAGGAGTTCCCTTTGTAATCATTCCGGGAGGAACTGGTAATGATTTTTCACGCTCTCTTGGATACTCGCGCCATGATGTAATTGCACTTCTAAAGAGATCCATTTCGGTACCGGCATCACCTGTTGATCTCGGCAATGTCGATTCTGAATGGTTTGGAGCCATTCTCTCCACTGGTTTCGACTCAGTTGTTAATGAACGAGCAAACTCTTTGCGTTGGCCTAGGGGCGCCGCTAGATACAACGCAGCAATCGCCCTCGAACTGCCGCGTTTTCGTGCTATTGATTATGAGCTCACTGTCGATGGCACGACTATGCATACCAAAGCGATGCTCATCGCCGTTGGGAATGGCCGATCTTATGGAGCAGGCATGAATATTTGCCCTCACGCACAGCTCCATGATGGTCTCTTTGATCTCGTAATTCTTGAACCAGTGAGTACCGTTGAATTTATAAAAGTGTTTCCGCAGGTTTACTCAGGCAGACACATTAAGCATCCCCAAGTAAAGACATTACGAGCGCAGAAGGTGCGCATCGAAGGAGCGAGCATCGCCTATGCTGATGGCGAGAGAATTGGTCCAGCACCGGTCTCAGCCGAATGTATCGCAGGAGCGGGGCTCACATGGACGCTTTAGATTCGCCGGCAGAGCGATATGCCGCTGCAAAGAAAAGAAGTACGCATCCGTTAACCACTGAGTTTATTTCTCAATTCGATTTTGGCTTTGATGACTTTCAGGTTGCAGCCTGCCACGCTGTAGAAGATGGCCGCGGGGTATTGGTAGCTGCTCCAACTGGCGCAGGTAAAACCGTTGTTGGTGAGTTCGCTGCCTTTGTCGCCTTATCGCGTGGAAAAAAGTGTTTCTACACAACACCTATCAAAGCACTCTCTAATCAGAAGTACCAGGAGTTTTGCGATCGTTTCGGGGAAGATCGTGTGGGATTGCTGACTGGTGACACAAACATAAACTCTGATGCACAAGTCATGGTGATGACCACCGAGGTCTTACGAAATATGCTCTACGCCAATTCCACAACACTGGTCAATCTTGGTGCTGTAGTGATGGATGAAGTTCACTATTTGGCAGACAAGTTTCGTGGAGCAGTCTGGGAAGAAGTTCTTATCCATCTCATGGAGAGTGTCCAAGTAATCTCTCTGTCGGCAACGGTCAGCAATGCTGAAGAGTTTGGCGAATGGTTGGGTGAAGTCAGGGGCGGCACCGATGTAATCGTCTCTGAAATTCGCCCCATACCGCTCTATCAGCATGTGCTGATTGGAAGTCGTCTCATCGATCTCTTCAGTGAACCAGGAAAAGTTAATCCCGAGATTCTTGCACTCGAAAGAGCTGCGCTTCGCAGAGTACGAACTCCGCGCGATCGACGCGATAGACATGACGGAGGAGAAAATCGCCTCTCGCGAGATGAAGTAATCGAAAAACTTCAAAGAGAAAATCTCCTTCCAGCTATCACTTTCATCTTCTCTCGTGCGGGGTGTGACGCTGCCGTTAAGCAATGTTTACAGGCAGGGGTGCGTCTGACAAATTCAGAGGAGCGCTTAGAGATTTCTAAGACAGCAGCGATGTACACACAGAACATCGCCGAAGAAGATCTCGATGTTCTTGGGTATCGTGAATGGCTCATCGCACTTGAGCGCGGTATCGCAGCACATCATGCGGGATTGTTGCCTAGTTTTAAATCCGCTGTTGAAGACCTGTTCCAGCGGGGGTTAGTTAAAGCTGTCTTTGCGACGGAGACTTTGGCTCTCGGAATAAATATGCCAGCACGCACCGTTGTTCTTGAAAAACTTACCAAATGGAATGGTGAGGGACATGTATCGATAACGCCAGGGGAGTACACACAGCTCACAGGACGCGCAGGTCGTCGTGGCATCGATATTGAAGGCAACGCCGTGGTTCTCTGGTCACCTACTGTCGATTCATCAACGTCTGCTGGTTTAGCATCAACTCGTACCTATCCGCTTCGATCTTCATTCACGCCTTCATACAACATGTCTATCAATCTCATCGCTCGCTTCGGACGTGAACGAGCAAGAACAAGCTTGGAATCCTCATTTGCTCAGTTCCAGGCTGACCGAGCTGTTGTAGGGCTCGTTAAACAGATTCGTAAGAATGATCTGGCCGCAAATGAGCAACTTGAATCTGCCGTATGTCACCTAGGTAATTTCACTGAGTACGCCTCGATTCGAATGGAAATCAAAGAGGTCGAAAGACTGCTTAGTCGGCGCGATGGAAAGCGCACTTTTGATAATCGTCAGCGCCAAAAGATGGAGAGTGATCTCGATAATTTAAGGCGTTCACTCAGGCAACATGAGTGTCATTCCTGTAATGACCGCGAAACGCATTCTCGCTTTGCCGAGAGAGCAGCGCGTCTAAATAGAGAATCTGATGGTCTCCGCGAAAGAGTGGAGAATCGGACTCATGTTATTGCAAAAACATTTGACCGTATTTGTAGTGTTCTTGAACATCTTGGTTACATCGAGGGAGAAAAACCTCTCGCCCAAGGAAAAATTCTTGCCAAGATTTATGCAGAATCTGATTTGCTCTTAACTGAAACTATCAAGGACGGAATTTTAGATTCTCTTACTGCACCTGAGCTAGTTGCTGTGGTATCAGCAATGATTTATGAGAGTCGCGGTTCTGAGAATCTTGCTCCAAAGATGCCCCATCAGAATGTAGCTAATGCTCTAGCTTCAATCACAGCGATCTGGGCCCATCTAGAAAGCATCGAAGAAGACTTTGGAGTTCAAACTCAACGCGAGCCAGACTTTGGTTTTGCCTTTGCCAGCTTTAAGTGGGCTTCAGGCCACGGATTAAGTCAGGTACTTAAGGGTTCAGATATGACTGTCGGTGACTTTGTTCGCAGCATCAAACAACTCATAGATCTCTTAAACCAGATTGGCGTAGCATCGGAAGGTCTTCGACCACGTTGTCGCGAAGCGATTAAAAAGATTGATAGGGGAGTGGTCTCGTATATGGTGTCCGACCTATGACCCTAATGCTTTTGGATAGCGCTTCGCTCTGGTATCGCGCATATTACGGAATGCCAGACACTTTACTTTCGCCGTCTGGATTACCTGTTAACGCTATTCGCGGTTATCTTGATATGACAGCTCGTCTAGTAAGTATCTATAAACCAAATCGTTTAGTTGCATGTATAGAAGGGGACTGGCGTCCCTCGTGGCGGGTTGATATTTTCCCTGCTTATAAAGCTAACCGACTTGAGGTCGGTTCTGAAGAAGAGGAAGAACCAGAGACGCTCACTCCTCAAATTCCTATCTTGCTTGATCTGATTGATGCATTCGGAATTCCTATGGTCGGTGTCGATGATTATGAAGCTGATGATGTAATGGCGACATTTGCAACAAATGAGAAGGGTCCGATTCGGGTTGTTACCGGAGACCGTGACCTTTTCCAACTCGTTGACGATAAGCGAGATATTAAAGTCGTGTATCTCGCTCGCGGAATTTCAAATCACGACTTAGTTGATATTGATTGGGTTGCGCAAAAATATGGCATCCCAGGTGATCGCTACGCCTTGTTTGCAATGTTTCGCGGTGACCCATCTGATGGGTTGCCCGGAGTAAAGGGCATCGGTGAAAAAGGTGCTGCGCTTATTGCCAATAACTTTGCGACTGTTGATGAGGCCATCGCGGGCGCCAAGAAAGCCCACGATGCCTTATCTCCATCTCTGGCTAAGAAGATTATTGAGGGAGTCGATTACTTAAAGATTGCACCCACTCTAGTTAATTGCGCGCGGGATGTATCACTTCCTGCAATGTCGCTAGATGTGCCTAAGAAGCCTGAAGATCTCTCAACAATTTATGCGATGAAAGAGGAGTATGGCCTCGGCGCAAGCGTCGACCGTTTGATTGCAGCTCTAAATTGGTAAGAATACAGATCGCCCTTCAGGCACTAGCGCCATTCTTTCTTGTCGCTTCCTTTGAGCCTTATGGTTTTTGGTTCGCAGCTCCAACAGGTTTTGCAATATATCTTGCTTTCCTTAAGCGACAAAAGCGAACAGTTCTTTACTCAATCTATTTTTCCTTCACCGCTAATTTATTGATTCTCTATTGGAGTGGCGCTTATGTAGGAGTCATTCCTTGGATAGCCCTCTCTATTCTTCAAACTCTCTATTTTATTCCGGTTGGTTTGCTCGCGCGCTTCACCGCCAATCTGCCATTACTTATATTCTCAATTTTGATCATGGAGGAAGTGAAGGCACGTTTCCCATTTGGTGGTTTCTCCTGGACTAGAGTCGCATTCAGTCAGATTGACTCGCCTTTGGCTTCAGTGGTCACTATTGGGGGAGTCCTCTTCCTATCATTTTCGACATTGCTTCTCTCGTATCTGCTTATAATGAGGAAGAGAAGCGTTGCGCTCGTTCTTCTAATACTGGCTATCTTTCCCTCTCTTGTATCTTTAATTCCTGATTCAAATGGGGAGCGATCGTTGCGCTTTGCTGCAATACAGGGTGGTACACCCTCGAAAGGATTAGATTTCAACTCTCGCGCCATGGGTGTGCTCAATATGCATCTTGATGAAAGCTACCGAAGTGTAAAGGGCAGTGAAGATCTAATAATTTGGCCTGAAAATGCAATCGATATTGATCCCTTGGAAAATTTGATAGTCAGGGAGAAAGTGAATGAATTAATCGACAAGACTGGCGTTCCATTGCTTGCTGGTGCTGTTCTATCAAATGGACCTATTAATGCTGCCATCTTGTTTAAGGAAGATAAATCCATTGGTTCGATGTACTTTAAAAGATACCTAACACCTTTTGGCGAGTACATACCACTGCGTTCTATCTCCGAATTTATCTCTCCTTACGCAGAAAGAGTAAATGACTTTGAAGCAGGTCAGGAACTAAAAGTCCATTCTGTCTCTGGATCCAAGATTTCATCAATTATCTGTTTCGAAATAATCAATGACGGTATTGTCAGAGAAGCCGCAAAATCAAGTGGTTTGATAGTTGTTCACACTAATAGCGCAACTTTTGCAGGAACCGCAGAAGGCGATCAGCAACTTGCAATCACTCGACTTCGCGCCCTTGAACATCATCGAGAGATAGTTTCAATATCAACAACTGGGCCTTCTGCAATTATTGATGCCAGGGGAGAGGTTATCGATTCGCTAGATGATGGAGATATTGGCTCTCTTTCAGGTGATGCGTTGATTCTCTCAAAGAGAACAATCGCAGATTATCTGGGGGGATACGCACCTGTTGCGACGCTCGTACTCTCACTACTATGGTCTATAACATCTCTTCGCAGAAAGGATAATCACTAGATCATGAAACCGATTATTCTTATTCCAACCTTCAATGAAGCTGAAGCTATTCTCGTCTTACTGAGTGAACTCGAAGTACTGCATCGCAATATAGATTTTGATGTTCTGATTATTGACGATAATTCACCCGATGGAACTGCAGATCTTGTTGACAGTTATGACTATCCATTTGTAGATATTCTTCACAGACCATCTAAGTCAGGGCTCGGCGCCGCTTACCGTGCAGGAATTTCCTCTGTTCTTATGAGTGATAATTACAACTATGTAATCACTATGGATGGCGATGGCTCACATCAAGTAAGTGATTTGGAATCAATTTTGGGCGCCCAACATCCATCAAATCTCTCTCTAACATTAGGTACCCGCTGGATGCCTGGAGGTTCAGTCGTCAATTGGCCTCTCCATCGAAGGTTTCTCTCCAAAGGCGGAACCGCCTTTGCTAGAGCAGCGCTAGGTATCCCGCTAGCTGATCTCACAGGTGGATTTAGGGCTTACTCGGTTCCGCTATTGCGAAAATTGAACTTCGACGCAATTGATTCAACTGGATACTGTTTTCAAATTCAAATGGTTATCGCAAGTCTTGCAGCGGATGCATCAGTCATTGAGGTTCCTATAACTTTCATAGAAAGAGTTAACGGTGTATCAAAGATGAGCCGAAGCATCGTCTTTGAAGCCTTAAGGCAAACGAGCATCTGGGGGCTCCAGCGTAGGCTTGGCCGTAGTGCCGATAAGTTACATTATGTAAAGTAAGAGGAATTTAGCCTAGTCCCCCAAGGGAGTTTTACTCGGCGTAGTCGCTGACTGGGGCACAGGCGCAGATTAGATTTCTATCCCCATGGGCCCCGTCAATACGAGAGACTGGTGGCCAGTACTTCATTCGAGAACCGATGATTTCGCCCTCTATATAGCCCTGCAAAGCCTTGGGATAACCCCCTGTTTCGCGGCTATAGCGTCGATCCCACTGTGTAGACGAGACTGAAATCGAGGTGTGAGGGGCGTGACGGAGCGGTGAATCATCGACCGAAATCTCACCACTGATTATCGCTTCAATCTCGCCACGGATTGCGATCATGGCATCAATAAAGCGTTCTATCTCGCGAATGTCCTCTGATTCAGTCGGTTCAATCATCAGAGTTCCGGCAACAGGAAAAGACATAGTCGGGGCATGGAAGCCATAATCCATAAGGCGCTTTGCTATGTCATCAACACCAATTCCAGAGACCTTGGTTATCTCGCGAATATCGAGAATGCACTCATGGGCAACTCGTTGATTCTGACCGGTGTAGAGAATCGGATATGAACTTTGCAGGCGCGATGCAATGTAATTGGCAGACAGGATAGCAATCTGAGTTGCTCTGGTTAACCCTGCTCCCCCAAGCAATCGAATATAAGCCCACGAAATTGGCAAGATGCTAGCTGAACCAAACGGTGCACCAGAAACTGGTCCTGGCCCAGATATTGGCCCCGCAGTGATGTCAAGTGGGTGATTCGGAAGGAAGGGCGCCAAATGCGCTCGCGCAATAACGGGACCTACTCCCGGTCCCCCGCCACCGTGTGGAATCGCAAATGTTTTATGTAGATTCAAGTGCGAAACATCGGCGCCGAATTTTCCAGGTTGAGCGATACCGACAAGTGCATTGAGATTTGCTCCATCAACATAGACCTGACCACCTGCGTCATGTATTAGCTCGCAAATCTGAGATACCGCGCTCTCAAAGACCCCGTGAGTGCTCGGATAGGTGATCATCAGCGCCGCCAAAGTATCACTGTACTGCGCGATTTTCTCCTCGATGTCTGCAACCGAAACATTTCCATCTGCATCACATTCGATGACGACTACTTTCATTCCTGCCATAACCGCACTTGCGGCGTTGGTCCCGTGTGCACTCGAAGGAATTAGGCAGATATTGCGCTTGGAATCACCCCTTGAATCATGATAATTTCGAATAGCAAGCAGGCCTGCGAATTCTCCTTGACTGCCTGCATTTGGCTGAAGAGAAACTGCGTCATATCCAGTAATCGTTGTGAGCCACTTGGAAAGTTGCTCGATTAATTTACGTGAACCTGCACTTTGTTGCGCTGGCGCGAATGGATGTAACGCTGAGAATTCTGGCCATGTGACTGCTTCCATTTCGGTAACGCTATTGAGCTTCATGGTGCATGACCCCAATGGAATCATCGTTCTATCAAGAGCTAGATCTCTATCGGCAAGATTCCGCAGATAACGCATCATCGCTGTCTCGGAATGATTGGTATTGAAGAGAGGATGAGTCAAGAAAGAGGATGACCGATTGAACATCACATCCCGCTCAAGAGCCTTTGCCTCAGAGAGCTCAAGGAGTTGGAGAACTTGCTGGAAAAGTTCTTCAGTACTTTCTTCGTCGAAAGAAACTCTGAGAACCTCTCCCCCAGGATAAGAGAAGTTAATAGCAAGCGCTTCGGATTTCTCGCGCACTTTATCTAGATCAGCCACAGAGATAGTTACGGTATCAAAGATATTCTGATTATTCGTGCGACCTTGGGCAAAGGCGGCACCTTGTAAACGAGAAGCAAAAGTGTGCACTCGATTTGCAATCGACTTAAGGCCCTGCGGACCATGCCACATCGCATAGAAGGCGCTCATATTGGCAAGAAGTACTTGAGCGGTGCAAATATTTGATGTTGCTTTATCGCGTCTAATATGTTGTTCGCGCGTCTGTAACGCTAATCGAAATGCTGGAAGTCCAGTGCTATCGATGCTTTGACCGACGAGACGGCCTGGCATTGATCGCTCTAAACCATTACGAACCGCAAGAAATCCTGCATGCGGACCACCAAAGCCCATTGGTACCCCGAAGCGTTGTGAGGTTCCTACCGAAATATCAGCGCCCCACTCCCCCGGCGGCTTTAGTAATGTGAGTGATAATAAATCCGTTGCCGCAATCAT
>WLDZ01000021.1 GCA_009704515.1 Actinomycetota bacterium | reverse complement strand
TTGAGTGATTGGTTCCCGAAAACAACAGCAGAGATTATCCATGTAGATGGCGGCGTTCATGGCATGGGTGCATAGAAGGCTCTTGCTAAAGAACGAATCAGTTGCAGTCACATTAATTGCACTTTCTTTAGTCCTAGGATTTCTGGCAGTTGTCGAGGTTTCGAATTCACAAAATAGAGATTCCGGCCTTGGAGTACAAAGCGAACCAATCGTCCCTGTTTCAGTAAACCTCTCGTGCTTTGACACTGTTACCGCAATTGTTGAAGTTGTCCAAGATGAAATCTGTCCAACAGGTTTAATCTCGCTCGGTAATTCAGCCTTGCAACAGATAACTGATAGTCAGTCAGTAACAACCGAAATTCATCCAATTTTGTTACAGCGGTTCAACGCGGCATATTTATCGGCAAAGAAAGATGGTGTAAATCTCTACATCACATCGGGCTTTCGAACTCTTTCGAGACAAGAGTTGCTATTTGAAAAAGCTGTAAAGAAATACGGTAGTGAAAGCGAAGCTGCGAAGTGGGTTCTGCCGGCCCCTTTTTCACACCACCCGCAAGGTCTGGCGATAGATGTTAATTACCCAGGCGATCGACCAGGTGCGAAGTGGTTGGAACTCAACGGGTCGAGATTTGGAGTCTGTCGGGTTTACGCCAATGAATGGTGGCACTTTGAGGGAGTCATCGCCCCTGGTGAAGCGTGCCCCCCTCTAGCCCCGAATGCCCTCGTAGATTTGCGGTAATTTCACTAAAAAGGCGCTCTCAGCTATCCTTGGCAACAGACCAGTGACTTTGAGTCGCTGCAAGAGGAGTTCGCACTCCCACCTTTAAGGCCAAGGCCTTGATTGGTTTGTCAGGTAGCTCCCATATTTGGGTGCCATTTGTTCGGTGCGATTTTTCTGCGCAGCGCTCGTAGTTACTTACGAATACCGAACAAAGGAGTAAAAATCACCACTGACCCACGCATCAATGATCGAATCCGCACACCACAGGTTCGTCTGATTAACTACACAGGCGAGCAAGTTGGAGTTGTAGATATCGAGGCAGCTTTAGCGATGGCGGATGAAATCGGTTTAGATCTCGTAGAGATTGCAGCTGAAGCAAATCCACCTGTTTGCAAAATCATGGACTTCGGAAAATATAAGTACGAAGTTGCACAGAAGGCACGCGAAGCTCGTCAGAATCAAACTCACATTGTTGTAAAAGAGGTCAGACTCACGCCGAAGATTGAAAATCACGACTACGAAACCAAGCGTTCTGCAGTCGAGAAGTTCCTCAAAGGTGGAGATAAAGTGAAAATTACTATGAAGTTCCGTGGACGCGAACAAACGCGACCTGAGCTTGGTTACAAAGTTCTCCAGCGTCTAGCTGAAGATGTAACTGAATGCGGGTTTATCGAATTTGCGCCTAAGCAAGAAGGTAGAAGCATGACGATGGTTCTCGGACCAACGAAGAAGAAGACTGAAGCAGTAGCAGAGCAGAAAGCAGCGAGAGCTGCCAAAGAGAAGGCAGCGGAAGCTGCTGATTCAGCAGAGTAAAGTTTTCAAGCCAAAAAAGTTATAGGAGATAGCAATGCCAAAGATGAAGACCCACAGTGGAGCGAAGAAGACATTTCGCGTGACAGGATCTGGAAAGATCATGCACGAGCGTGCAGGTAAGCGCCACCTTTTGGAGCACAAGTCATCACGTGTGACTCGTCGCATGAGCCAAGAGCAATCTGCAAAGCCAACCGTCACAATGACAGCCAAGCGCATGCTTGGTTTGAAGTAAGGGGGAGAACCGATGAGAGTAAAGCGCGGAGTACACGCAGCGAAGAAGCGTCGCACAACCCTCGAACGTGCCAGTGGATATCGCGGACAGCGTTCACGTCTTTTCACAAAGGCGAAAGAGCAAGTCACGCACTCAATGGTTTATGCATTCAATGACCGCAAGGATAAGAAGGGCGACTTCCGTCAGCTCTGGATTCAGCGCATCAATGCAGCGGCTCGTGAAAATGGAATGACATACAACCGTCTGATTCAGGGGCTCAAGCTCTCAGGTCTAGAAGTTGATCGTCGTATTCTCTCTGATCTCGCAACAAATGATCCAGCTGCATTTAAAGTGCTTGTAGAAGTTGCACGCACTCATGTAGCAGCAGCGTCTAAGTAATACCCAGCAAAGATATCTCCAATGATTGAGAGCCTTCACTCGCCACATGTTGCGCGGGTGAAGGCTCTTATTGGTTCTCGGGGTGTAAAAGAGCGGCGCGAATCAGGGTTATTTGTCGCCGAAGGATTGCAGGCAGCTCGCGAAGCTTTGAGTTCAACAGGCGCGCCATTTATTAAAAACCTCTATGTAACATCTGCAGGTCTTCTCAAACTTTCTGATTTCGATCTTAACGAAGTAGATGTTGTTGAAGTTACTGATGCGGTCATGAATGAGATGGCTTCTACCGTTACCCCACAAGGAATCCTGGCTCTCTGCACAGTTCCTCGCCGCCAGATTTCTGATCTCAGCACTGTAGCTGAGAACAAATCGCTTCGAGTTGTTTACCTACACGAAATTCAAGATCCTGGAAACGCTGGAACGATTCTACGAAGTGCCGATGCCATGGGTGTTGATGCGGTCGTAACATCTCCCGGAAGCGTTGATATGTATTCGCCTAAGGTTGTCCGAGCAACCGCTGGTTCACTTTGGCATTTACCTGTATACGAATCAGTGAATATTCAAGAGCTTTCAACTCTACTTCCTCTAGCGAAGCCACTTTTGCTCTCATCGCACGCAAAGAAATCAATCTTGGATCTCCCATTAGATGCTTCATATATTTCTGTATTTGGAAACGAAGCCAGGGGAGTCACCGCTGATTCACTAGGCCTCACTGAATCAGCAATAACATCAGTAACGATTCCAATGGCTGGTCGCGCCGAGAGTCTAAATCTTTCTGCGGCGGCATCGATAGTTATCTTCACCCTTTCTAGAGGGCTTGCAGGTTAGACTTGCGTCCATGAATCCACAGGAAATTCAAGGATGGTTGAGTGACGCCGCAAAGGCATTTGCTCAAGCAACCAACCTTGATGATCTCAAAGTGGCTCGCCTTGCTCATGTGGGCGATAAGGCGCCGATCTCGTTAGCAAGTCGCGCACTTGGCTCCCTCTCACCCGAAGAAAAGGCTTCAGCAGGAAAGATTATTGGTGAAGCTAAGGCAGAGCTTGGACGCCTCTTGGCGGATGCAACCGCAAAGTTAGAGAGCGAAAGAGATGCCCGTGTTCTGATTGAAGAAGTAGTAGATATAACTTTGCCGGTACAGCGAACTCATCGTGGTGGCCTTCATCCAATATCAATTATAAAAAATGAAGTTTCTGACTTCTTTATCGAGCAAGGCTTCTCTGTTGAAGAAGGCCCCGAACTCGAATCTGGTTGGCTCAACTTCGATGCGCTCAACATTCCAGCAGATCATCCCGCACGCACCATGCAAGATACTTTCTACATAGAACCAACCGAGTCAGGAATGGTTCTACGCACGCAAACATCGCCAGTTCAGATTCGAACTATGCTTACACAAAAACCACCTATCTATGTAATCAGCCCAGGTCGCACCTTCCGCGCTGACGAACTCGATGCAACACATAGCCCGGTCTTTCACCAGGTAGAAGGTTTAGTTGTAGATAAGGGCATCACTATGGCCCATCTGAAGGGAACGCTTGATAATTTTGCGCGCCATATGTTTGGCGATGATGTGACCACTCGTCTTCGTCCTTCGTTTTTCCCATTCACCGAGCCAAGTGCCGAAGTTGATATCTTCTTTAATGGTCGCTGGATTGAATGGGGTGGTTGCGGAATGGTCAACCCAAAGGTGCTCGCAACATGCGGAATAGATACAAGTGAATATTCTGGATTTGCATTCGGCATGGGACTTGAGCGAACACTGATGGTCCGTCATGGAATCACAGATATGCACGACATTGTCGAAGGCGATCTTCGCTTCACACGTCAGTTTGGAGTAGGACTCTAAATGCGTGCGCCATTATCTTGGATTAGAGAGTTTGTAGAAATTCCAGCTTCTATTACTGCAGAGAACATCTCAGATGCCCTTATCCGTGTTGGTTTTGAAGTTGAAGAAATAATCACTCAAGGGGCAGACTTAACTGGACCGCTTAAGTTCGGGAAAGTTCTCTCTATCGAGGAAGTGACGGGATTTAAGAAGCCAATTCGATATGTGGGTCTTGATTGCGGTGAAGGTGAAACCCGTTATGTAATCTGCGGAGCTACTAATTTTGCGGTCGGTGACATTGTCTGTGTTGCAATTCCAGGGGCTGTATTGCCCGGCAACTTCGTGATTGCTGCCCGCGAAACCTATGGCAAAACTTCGAATGGAATGATCTGTTCAGGCCGAGAACTTGGAATCAGCGAAGATCACGCAGGCATCATGACTTTCGCTGAGGACTCTGCGCAGATTGGTGCAGATGCAATCGAAGCGCTAGAGATTAACGATGTTATTTTCGATATAGCTGTAAATCCTGATCGCGGATATGCGCTGAGCATTCGTGGTGTTGCTCGTGAGGTAGCTTCTGCTCTTGGGCTGAAATTTACAGATCCAGTAGAAACGCTTCGCAATCTTACATTCGAAAATACAGGCAAGGGAGTTTCGGCAAAGATTGTTGATGCTGATGCAGCGAGTGTTTTCTACCTGCGAACCCTTGGTAATTTTGATCAATCCGCAAGAACTCCCGTGTGGATGCAGCGGCGCATCGAAAAAATGGGAATGCGCTCAATTTCTCTCGTTGTTGACATTACCAACTATGTAATGCTCGAACTAGGTCAACCACTTCACGCATTTGATGCAGATAAGATTTCAGGTGGTCTCTCGGTAAAGCGAGCTGGTAAACCTCAGAAATTTACAACCCTCGATGGGCAAGAACGCACCTTAGATCCTGATGATTTGATGGTTTGGGATGATGCTAAACCTCTTGCTCTTGCAGGAACCATGGGTGGGCTTGAATCTGAAATTACCGAAACGACTTCGCGTATTGCCGTCGAAGCAGTCCGATTCAATCCAGTTGCTATCGCCAAGAATTCTCGCCGCCACAAACTCTCTTCAGAGGCCTCGCGTCGACTTGAGAGAAGCGTAGATCCTTCACTCGCACAGTTTGCTTCTGCCCGATTTGTTCAGCTACTTACTCAGCTTTCCACTGCGAAACACATTGAAACTGTGATTGATGGTCAACCGTGTTTTGCACCTGTTGTTACGGTAGATCCAGAATATGTTGCAAGCGTTCTGGGGATTAGAATCACTCCTTCTGAAATCGCGTCACTTCTCCGTTTAGTCGGTTGCGATGTTGATGAAAAGACTTTCAAAGTAGATCCACCATCATGGCGTTCTGATTTGTTGCAGCCAGCGGATTTTGTGGAAGAGGTAGCTCGCATGGTGGGCTACGATAAAATTCCATCGATACTTCCGCCGCGTCCAAAGCACGCATCACTCTCACCGTCCCAAAAACGCCGCAGGGCCATCGCTTCAATGCTGGCAAGTCGTGGCTTCGCCGAAGTCCAGACTTTCCCTTTCACAAACCAGCAGACAATAGATTCAATGGGTTTTGTGGGCGAGAGGGCTGCCACCTACCGCATAGCCAACCCAATGTCGGAAGAATTTCCGTTGCTGCGTGTTCATCTAGTGCCGGGACTCATCGAGGTTGCGCAACGCAATATAAGTCGTGGAGCCAGAGACTTCGCAATCTTTGAAATGGGCTCAATCTTCCGCAGTTCACAGAAGTTAGTTCCTGCAATTTCGCCTGAACTTGGGACTCGCCCAGACCAATCGATAATTGATGCCATCGCTGCGAGTGTTCCTCCACAGGCTTTCCATGTTGCGGGTTTATTAGTTGGTAAGACAGAGAATTCAGATTGGCAAGGCCCGGCACGGTCCTTCACCTGGCAGGATGCAATTGCATACGCGCAAGATATTCTGCAACTTTGTAATCTCAATTGGGAGATTAAGCGATCAGATTTTGCTCCTTGGCATCCTGGGCGATGTGCGGAGTTGATAGTCGATGGAAAAGCTGTTGCACATGCTGGAGAGCTGCATCCACGAATTGTTGCTGCATATGGATTACCTGAACGCTCGGTTGCATTTGCAGTGGGTTTAAGCGCCTTGCCAGAGACCCAGCTTGTTCGCCCGTTCACAGTAGGCACTATGCCCGCCGCACTGCAAGATGTTGCGTTGATTGTTGATTCAAGCGTAGCCGCAGGTGAGGTCGAATCAGCCCTACGAGCTGGAGCGGGAAATCTTCTTGAGTCCATCACGCTCTTTGACCGATACGACAAAATTGGTGATGGCAAGATATCGCTGGCGTTCTCCCTTGTATTTCGAGCCCAAGATCGGACTCTCACGGGAGCAGAAGTGACAGAAGCTAGAGAGTCCGCAGTTGCTGAGGCAGCCAAGCGCACAGGAGCAGTTTTAAGAACCCTTTAAATATGCATATTTATACATTTTGATGCATAAATATGCTATCCTAGTTTCATGAAAATCGGCGTAATTGGTGGAAGTGGCTATGCAGGTGGAGAGCTCTTGCGCCTGTTGGCGGGGCACCCATACTTTGAAGTATCTGAAGTTTCTGCGCATTCGAATGCGGGGGAGAAGATAACTTCTATTCACC
The DNA here is from genome assembly GCA_009704515.1 of Actinomycetota bacterium. The sequence goes on along the minus strand of WLDZ01000021.1, from coordinate 4,432 downwards.
CACAACTTCAAAGTTACCGTGATTTAGAGTTTTCGCCATTTGATGCAAAGCTCTTTGAAGAGTGCGAGCTTCTCTTTCTTGCGTTACCTCATGGGGAATCTTCAAAAATTATTCCCGCACTTCCTTCACATCTAAAGATTGTTGATCTGGGTGCAGACTTTAGGTTGAAATCTCAACTTTCATGGGAGAAATATTATGGGGGAAATTATGCAGGGTCGTGGGTCTACGGCATGGCAGATTTGCCAGGAAAAAAGGCTGAGATCTCCGAAGCCAAACAGGTAGCAAACCCAGGTTGTTATGCAACTGCTATTACCCTTGGAGCCGCTCCGGCAGCTCTCTTTGCTGATTTAGAAGACATCGTTGTTGTTGCCGCCTCAGGCACGACAGGAGCTGGCCGATCTGCAAAGGTCTCTCTGCTTGCTAGTGAGATAAGTGGATCGCTGACCTCATATAAATTCGGGGGAGTCCACCAACATACGCCGGAGATTGAGGAAACTCTCACATCTCTCAGTGGACAAAATGCCAAAATTTCATTCACGCCAATTCTTGCACCAATGCCAAGAGGCATTCTCGCGACATTAACGATGAAGTTAACCAGTGGTATTTCACTTCCGAATGCAAGAGCTGAATACAGCGGCTACTATCTACAAACGCCTTTCGTTCAACTCTTACCAGAAGGTCAGATGCCCAAGACCTCCTCCGTCTTGGGAAGCAATTTTGCGCAGATGCAGATTGCAATCGATAAACATACCCAACGGCTTGTGGTCTCTGTTGCAATCGACAATCTTGGAAAAGGAGCTGCCGCACAAGCTATTCACAATGCAAATTTGATGTGCGGTTTTGATATTACATCCGGTTTATTGGGTAATGGTCTCGGCGCATGAAAACACAGCTACCTAAGGGTTTCCGTGCCGCTGGCATGCACGCTGGGTTGAAAAGCTCTGGCGCTTTTGACCTTACACTGATTGAAAATACTGGACCTCGCTTCGATGCGGCTGCTGTCTATACAACAAACAAAGTTGTTGCAGCCCCCGTCATCTGGTCAAGAGAGGTCACCAAAGGCAAAATCGTTCGGGCAGCCTTACTTAATTCTGGTGGCGCGAATGCTTGTACCGGGCCAGAGGGTTTCCTTGATACTCACCAGAGCGCCGAAAAGGTTGCCGATCTTATGAAAATATCATCGGGCGAAGTTGTCATCTGTTCAACGGGCTTAATCGGTGAACGACTTCCGATGGATAAAATCTTTCTTGGTGTTGAGAAACTTGCGACCGAGCTACAGGAAGATTCACTAGAGATTATTGCCCGCTCCATCATGACCACAGATACTGTCCCAAAAATTGCTCAAGTTTCCAGACTAGGAATAACCACTGTTGGCGTCGCTAAAGGGGCAGGAATGCTCGCTCCTGCTCTTGCAACGATGCTCTCAGTTGTCATGACCGATTGCGAACTTCCTTCCGAAGCGCAGGAAATCTTTGAACGGGTCTGTGACCGTACATTTAACCGAATTGATTCTGATGGTTGCATGTCTACGAATGACACTGTTCTATTAATGGGTTCTGGGGCAAGTGGCCTCAAGATGAGCGTGGTGGAACTCGAAATAGTCCTCATGGAAATTTGTGGTTCTCTGGCAGCTCAGCTAATTGCCGATGCTGAAGGCTCCACCAAAACAGTGTCGATCAAAGTTCATGGTGCAGTAAGTGAGGAAGACGCTGTAGAAGTTGCGCGAGCTTGCGCCCGAAATAACTTACTTAAGTGCGCAATATTCGGTGGTGATCCTAACTGGGGCCGAGTTCTCGCCGCTGTTGGCACTGCAAAAGCTAATTTGAATCCACTCACAATTGATGTCACTCTCAACGGAGTTCAGGTTGCTAAGAATTCCGCGCCTTTTGATGATAAGAATAAAGTGTCATTTGAGAATCGTTTAGTTGAGCTTACTGTCAGTCTTAATGTGGGTGATTTTGATGCAACAGTGCTCACCAATGATCTTTCTCATGATTATGTCCACGAGAACTCGGCTTACTCAACATGATTAGCAAAGAGACTTTAGTTGTTAAATTTGGGGGTCATGCCATGAGCGATAAGGATGGTGCTTTTGCCCACAAGCTCTCTCTCGCTATCGCTGAGGGTATGCGTGTTGTTGTAGTGCATGGAGGCGGTCCGCAGATAAATACCGCACTTGATGCAGCAGGTATCAAATCCAATTTTGTCGGTGGATTTAGATACACGACGCCAGAGATTTTTGAGATAGTCGAGCGGGTTCTTTCGAAAGAGGTAGGTCCCGCTGTAGAAAACACTCTCACCAAATCAGGGGTCCTCGCGCTATCAATTTCTGGGCGCCATTCAGGAACAATTTTTGCTCGCAAACAAACTTCACTAGTAAATGGAGATCACGCAGATTTGGGTCTCGTTGGTGAAGTAGAAAAGATTGACCCTGAAGCAATCGATGTTCTGCTTGCAAAAGGAGTAACACCGGTAATTTCTCCCATTGCCAGCGATCTGTATTCTGATGGGGGCTTAAATGTAAATGCTGACATCGCCGCAGCGGCGGTAGCGGGAGCGCTAAAGGCAAAAGAGTTAATCATCATGACCGATGTACCTGGTATATATCGCAACTGGCCCGAGAAAGATTCGTTAATTTCAGAGATTACCTCGACAGAGCTGGAGAACATCAAGGGAAGTTTTGCAGATGGAATGGCTCCAAAGGTTCAGGCCTGTCTCGATGCAATTTCGGCGGGAGCAATTGCTGTACGAATTATTGATGGTACAGATCCAGAAGCTTTCGCAGATGCGTTAGCTCATCAAGGGGGAACGCTGGTGACAAAATGAAAGCCTGGACAAATTCGCTTCAATCAAATTACGGTGCACCAACCTTAGAACTAGTCTCAGGCAAAGGTGTCGTCGTCACCGATTCAAAGGGCGATGCTTATTTGGATTTTCTCGCGGGGATAGCCACAAATGTTCTGGGTCATGCCCATCCTGCTGTAGTAAAGGCCGTCAGCAAGCAGATTGCCACACTTGGACATGTGAGTAATTTCTATGCTCATCCAAATGTTCTGGAACTCTCGAGCAAACTGGTTGCACTTACAGGGGAAAAGAGTGCGCGTGTGTTCTTCTGTAACTCTGGAGCAGAGGCAAATGAAGCTGCACTGAAGTTATCGCGGAAAACAGGTCGTACCCGAATCGTTGCAACGAAAGAGTCCTTCCATGGACGCACATTGGGCGCACTCTCACTGACAGGTCAACCTGCAAAGCGCGACCCCTTCAAACCTCTGATTAAAGGCATAACTCATGTTCCATACGGAGATATGGGCGCAATGCTAAAAAAGGTCAATAAGAAAACCGCAATGGTTATCGTCGAACCAATCATGGGCGAAGCTGGTGTAATAGTTCCACCTCACGGATATCTACAGGCGTTGCGAGAACTTTGTGATGAGACTGGTGCGCTTTTGGTCTTCGATTGTGTGCAGACAGGAATGGGGCGCACCGGTGATTGGTTTGGTTATGAATACTCAGGTATCAAACCAGATGTGATCACACTTGCTAAGGGGCTTGGCGGTGGACTACCTCTTGGAGCGATGATTGCTCTCGGAGATGCTGCAACGCTTTTTATTCCTGGTGATCACGGTTCGACTTTCGGGGGAAACCCAGTTGCTACCGCTGCTGGATTAGCCGTGATTTCCACAATAGAAAAAAACTCGCTACTAGAGAGGGTAAGCGCAGTTGGCGTAGAGCTCATGGCCGAACTCGCGTTGATCGATGGTGTGAAGGAAGTTCGCGGTGCTGGTCTTCTGATCGGCATCGAATTTTCTGAACCTATAGCAAAACAAGTCACGAAAGCCCTTGAGAAGCTAGGCATTCTTGTCAACGGGAATAGCGAGAATGTGATTCGTATTGCGCCACCGCTAATCGTTACAGATCGTCAGATTTCAAAATTCATAACAGCTTTTGCAACGAGCGTTGACAAAGTAAGGGGACTGTAATGTCTAATGCAGTAGCTCGTCGGTCAAAAGCTATTTCGCTTATCAAGGCCGGAAAAATCTCATCACAAGGAGATTTAGTCCGCGAATTAAAAAAGGCTGGATTCTCGGTCACGCAAACAACGGCTAGTCGCGATCTAGAAGAGATTGGTGCGGTCCGCAGTAGAGGTGCTGATGGTGAAGCGCTCTATTCCATTTCCGAAAGTGATGATGGTTCATTAGCTCGCTCTATGCCATTGCCTGCGGATCTGATTCTTTCTGTTGAAGCAAGCGGAAATTTGGCCGTTGTTCGCACTCCTCCCGGGGGCGCTCAACTATTGGCGAGCTCGCTGGATTATTCGGGAATTAAGTCAATTATCGGGACGATAGCGGGAGACGACACGGTTTTAGTTGTTTCTCGAAAAGCAAGCGGTGGGGCCGAACTCGCGAAAGAATTGCTCACTTATAGAGGTTCA
>WLDZ01000020.1 GCA_009704515.1 Actinomycetota bacterium | reverse complement strand
TACCCCTTTATTGGTAGAAGTACTCCTCGTGGAAATCTTCGGGTGTGGGTTTCAAGGGGCGACTCAAAATTTGAGTACCTGCAATCCGTGGCAAGGTGAGCACAAAGTTCGCACCGCGACCTGGTCTGCCCCATGCATCGAGTTCTCCATTGTGCAATCGGGCATCTTCTAAAGCAATTGAAAGTCCAAGACCTGTGCCGCCTCGGACTCGAGCACGAGAAGGATCTGCGCGCCAGAAACGATCAAAGACGCGAATTAACGAAGACTCATCTAGTCCAGATCCAAAATCTCTGACCCCAATGGCAACTTCACTATCAGTCGAACGAATCTGAATCTCTATTGGAGTACCTTCGCAATGGTCAAGGGCGTTCGAAAGCAAATTTCGCATAATTCGTTCGACGCGGCGCATATCAGCCTTTATGGTGACGGTTGCGTTATCGGATTTAATTGATACGCCAGAAGTTTTCTCGTCACCATTGACCCCGAGGTCAGCAACGCAACGTTTAATTAGTGAGATGAGATCAAACTCGATTGGTTCGAGCACTGCCACTTCAGCATCAAATCGCGATACTTCAAGCAAATCTTCCAGCAGTCGTTCAAAGCGATCTAGTTGGGCAACTAGTAACTCGGCGCTACGAGCGACGGGAGGGTCAAAAGAGTCACGATTATTGTGAATTACTTCTGAGGCCATGCGCAAAGTTGTTAGAGGTGTTCTCAGCTCATGCGTCACATCAGATACGAATCGCTGTTGAACGCGAGACAAATTCTCGAGCCGGGAAATCTGTTGCTCAATCGATTCTGCCATGTCATTGAATGAAATCGCCAAGGTCGCAAGTTCATCTTTGGAATCGATTGGAAGCCGTAAATCAAATTCCCCTTGGGTAAACTGCTTAGCAACGCTAGCTGCTTGACGAACCGGTCGCACAACCTGGCGCACTACCAACCACGTAATAAGCGCAATTAGAAATATCAGAGCGAAGCCAGTAACAAGCAATGAATTCTGGATGAGGGTAATTGTTGATGCTTGATCTGCCAGTGAAAACACAACATACATTTCGTACTGCCCTGCTTCAGGAATATTAATAAGCGAACCGATAAAGAGAGAATCGAATGAGAGGCCAGAGTCGTAAGTCAGAGTTCCGTACTCATAAGCAATTTCAGCGTTCGTGATTACATTTTCGCGAAGCGCTGGAGGTACCGAACTTTTGCTGGCTTGATTTGAAGCAATTTCAAAAAATTCTGATTCAATTTTATTTGAAGGACTTTTAAGGATGATTACTTCGCGTTGTAGTTGCTTGGTGCCTTGTGTCGTTGCCTCTTTAACGATTTGAGCAAGGGCAATCTCGCGCTGCTCGGGCGTTGCGACTTGAGTAATCACAAATTGATACTGTGCATTAAAGAGTGCCAAACGAGCCTCTGCAAGAGATGAGTTGAGGTTTACTGAACGAATTCCGTCAGAAAGTCGCGAATTAAGTGCCGATCCTGTTAGCCAAATAACGCCGAGCGAAAGTAAAAGAGTTGAGGTAACAACTTTGATTGCAATCGAACGCTGAAAGAGAAGGTAAAGACCCTTCATTTAAGATTGGCCGCCCGCCTTGTAGCCAACACCTCTAATTGTCATAACAATCTCTGGATGCTCTGGATCATGCTCAACCTTGGAGCGAAGTCGCTGGACATGCACATTCACAAGTCTTGTATCGGTTGAGTGTCTATATCCCCAGACCTCACTTAAGAGCGCGTCGCGAGTAAATACGCGTACCGGATCTTTTGCAAGAGCTACCAATAAATCGAATTCAAGACGCGTAAGGGTTATCTTTTCGGAACCACGACGAACTTCATGAGCAGTGACATCAATTGTGATGTCACCAATTGTTAGAAGTCCTGTTACATCTGAGTTTGTTCTGCGAAGTCTTGTACGAATACGCGCAATGAGTTCGGCTTCATCCCTAAATGGCTTCTGCATATAGTCATCAGCGCCAGCTTCGAGCCCGCGAACAATATCGAGGGTCTCACCTTTTGCGCTAAGCATCACAATTGGCACCATAGATTCGGCACGAATTAATTTACAAACTTCAATGCCGTCGATTCCTGGCAACATCACATCGAGTAAGACGAGATCTGGAGGGTTGCTTCTAAATACCTCCAGCGCCTCGTCTCCTCGATTGACTAGATCTACATCAAAACCAGAGCTCGTTAAAACGATTCCTAGCATTTCTGCAAGATCCTGGTCGTCATCGACGACCATAATTAATGACATTTAGGAACCGTGCTCCCAAGAGTTCAAGTAAAGCTCTTGCGCAGTTGTAAGGGTGTCAATCTTGCCACCCATTGACTTGAGCTTAAGTGATGCAACTTCCTTATCGATGTAGACAGGAACATCATGAACTCCAGGCTTAAGATTCTTCGCCTCTTTCACGAGGTATTCGGCTGTCAACGCTTGATCAGAGAATGACATATCCATAACTGATGCAGGGTGTCCCTCTGCAGCACCGAGGTTAACAAGACGACCTTCGGCGATAAGTAGCAAACGACGTCCATCTGCTAAAACATACTCGTCTGTTTGGTGGCGCATCTTTGCATTCTTTGACTTTGCTTTTTGCTCTAACCAAGCAACATCAATTTCAATATCAAAGTGGCCAGAGTTAGCCATGATTGCGCCATCTTTCATAACCAAGAAGTGCTCTTCGCGAAGAACATCGCGATTTCCTGTTACGGTAATAAAGACATCGCCTACTTTGGCTGCCTCTGACATTGGCATTACACGGAATCCTTGCATCATGGCATCGAGAGCCTTGGTTGGATCAATTTCAGTCACAATAACATCAGCACCCATGCCCTTTGAGCGTTCTGCAACACCTTTTCCGCAATAACCAAATCCAGCAACGACCACAATTTTTCCTGCAAGCAGGAAGTTGGTGGCGCGGAATACTGCATCAAGAGTTGATTGTCCTGTGCCATAACGGTTGTCGAACATGTGCTTTGTATCTGTATCGTTAACAGCAATCATTGGAAACGTTAGCGCGCCATCTTTAGCCATCTGGTTAAGACGAATAACTCCTGTTGTGGTCTCTTCGCAACCACCTGTGATTGTTGGAAGAAGCTCGCGACGAGTTGTGTGGAGTGTATTGACAAGGTCGCAACCATCGTCAAAGACTTGGTGTGGTTCGATATCCAAAGCTGCGTTGATGTGTGAGTAATAACCATCACGATCGACAGCGTTGCGAGCAAACACTGAAATTCCGTATTCGTGTACAAGTGCTGCAGCGGTGTCATCTTGTGTTGAAAGTGGATTCGATGCGCAGAGAGCAATCTCTGCTCCTCCCGCCTTAAGAACGCGCATCAAGTTAGCGGTCTCTGTTGTTACGTGCATACATGCTGCGATTCGCACACCTGTGAAAGGTTGTGACTTCTCAAAACGCTGACGAATTTCAGCTAAGACAGGCATATTGCGCTCTGCCCATTCGATGCGCTTACGACCTTCAGCTGCTAGCGACGCATCTGCAATATCGTGTTTTGGAACTGTGGTAGTTGATGCCATTTTTTATTTCTCCCTAAATAGGCCCTGAATGGGCGCTTCTCTTTTTCGCTTGACCTTCGGCGTAGGGCTCTACTGTGCTGATCGGCTATGGGTAAAGATTACTGGGTGCAGTAGATATTGGCAGAATCAAGCTCAGCTGCGAATCGTGTTGAGCACAGAATCCCTCATGGATTCCATCTCTGCCATCGTTGCTGCTTCAACATTGAGTCTCAGCAGGGGTTCAGTATTGGATGCGCGAAGGTTAAACCACCAGGTATCGGCAGAAACTGTGAGGCCGTCAAGGTGATCAATTTCGATTCCAGGTCGCGCTGAATAAATATTCTCAATTTCAGTAATTGCCATTGGCGCATCTGCCACTGTTGAGTTGATTTCTCCGCTCGAGAAATAACGATTAAATGGAGAGAGGAGTTGCGAAAGACTCTGTTGGCTGCCACCTAGCGCTGCAATTGCATGCAACGCAGCGAGCATCCCAGAATCTGCTCTCCAAAAGTCGCGGAAATAGAAGTGCCCTGAATGTTCTCCGCCAAAAACTGCTCCTGTCTCTGCCATAAGCTTCTTAATGTACGAGTGGCCAACACGAGAACGCACCGCTGTACCACCATTTTCAGTGACTATCTCTGGAACTGCTCGCGATGAGATGAGGTTATAAATAATTGTTGACTTGGGATATTTTGCTAGCTCGCGGGTAGCAATTAACGACGTGAGCGATGATGGGTTTACGAGCTCACCATTCTCATCTACTAAAAAGCAACGATCTGCATCTCCATCGAAAGCAAGTCCGAGATCAGCTTTATTTTTTCGGACTGCGCTCTGCAAATCCCTAAGATTCGCAGGGTCAATAGGATTAGCTTCATGGTTAGGGAAAGAGCCATCAAGTTCGTAATAAAGCTCAATAATCTCTGCATTGAGTGAGGTGAAGACTGCTGGGGCGGTGTGGCCAGCCATACCGTTTCCGGCATCAACAACAATCTTGAGTTTTCTAATTTGTGTTGTATCAACGAGTGAATGCAAGTGCGCAACATAATCTGCTAACAAATCTTCTCTACGCTCTACGCCGACTTGAGTTGTTGAAATCGGAGAACCATCTTGGACGTATTTTTCGATTCTCTGGAGTCCTGATTCTTTACCAATCGGACGAGCTCCACTCAAACACAATTTAATTCCGTTATATGCGGCTGGATTGTGGCTGGCCGTAAACATAGCACCTGGAAGATTGAGTTTTCCTGCGGCGAAATAAAGCATATCTGTAGAAGCTAAACCAATTCGAAGAGTATCTAAACCTTGCGACATAACTCCAGCGCTGAATGCATCAGCAAGTTCGGGTGATGAGGGACGCATATCTTCGCCAATAACAACTGTCGCTGGTTCGCGTTCTTCTTTGAGAAATCGTGCGCATGCAACGCCAGTTGCGAATGCAAAATCAGCGGTGAGTTCATCTTCAACTAACCCACGTATGTCATACGCCTTAAAAATTGAACTGGTCATGAAGGTACTGCACGCAAATGACCACGACGTCCCAGGTTGGAAGAGTCTTTAACTGCTACGTCATTTTCTTCAGAATCAGATACTCGCGCGACTTCGCGGATAGCATCAGCAATCGCCATAAGATCGTCTTCATTTGGTCCAGGGCTTTCCGTTATAAGCGCTTCACGATCAACGCTCCAGCCATTGGGAACAGTGAGCTTGGCTGCATGTCGTGCACAAAGGTCGTAAGCATGTGGCTCAGAGAAAGCTGCAATAGGACCCAGAACCGCCTTAGATTCTGCGTAGATGTAAGTGAGCGTCATTGTTGCAGTCGCACGACAACTTACGCGCGAACATGAACGTCCTGAAAATGCACTCATAGGGAGAAGATTAGTGGAAGACGCTGCTTAAACTATGGAATCAACACTCGAATATCTGATTGCGGAACAGATGATCGAGTAAGTGAAGTTCCAGGAAGGAGTGGCGCATATCCCGAACCGCTCGCGGAATTAATCAGGGCTGCGCCATAGATATCTGAAGAGCTCTTCTGAACCTTCACAGTGCGTGCCTTTGCTCCAACTTGATAAGTAACTAGACCTGAGCCGCGCAGTTCAACTTTGAAAATCTTTCCTTTTGGGGCACCGATTTCTAAATCAACTGAAATCTTTTCGCCAGTGAAGACCAGCAATGGCGAGGTGCCAGTGACAGAGTAAATGCTCGGCTGGAGTTCTGGAACTGGCGTACTCCAGAGAAAATCTGACTTTCCACTCACGAGAGTTTTTGAGAAAACCGCAGCCACGATTGGGCGATCAGCTTTTAGTTCAAGTGCAAAGCGGGGACTTGAGGTCAAAACATTCAGTGGGAGATCAATTACTTTGCCTGGTGCGATGAGTCGTCCATCAATTCCAGCAGGCGCAAATGATTCGTCTGCAGAGATGACATTCGCCTTGATTTCTGCGCTTACATCGCCGGGCACCATTATGCGGAGAATATGTTCTTGATTGGCAGCACCTGATGTGAGATGAGGAATTGCCGGCATAACCAAAGAACGCGATGGCGTTGAAATTGAGTTTACAGAATCTCCGCCTAGGGTTTGAAGACCACGACCTCGTTCATCAACCAAGAAAGCGTTGACTCGACCCGATTGCGAAACGACATTGATTACTAAGGCGCGTGAACCTGGCGCAAGATAGGAAAGGCGCAGGCTCTTTACCGAGTTGGCCTTCACTGGGATTACCTGCTCGATTTGAGATCCCGCCTCAGTAAATATTGATACTGCGACAAGAGCGCGACCAAGTCCACTATTGACAAGAGTTAATCGTCCCTTGGATGTGACATCTGCAGTGCCACCGACAAACCATTGAGAAGTAATTGGCGCTATACAGGTTACGGCTCCGGCCCATATTCCCGAACGCGTCTGCCATGAGATCGGAGTAACTGCCTGTGAGTCAATGATGATTGCCTGCTCACCACCAGCCAGACGACTATTTCCTGATTCTTTAAATGTCATCGTCGACGTCCCTGATTTGCGGACTAAAGCTTTAGATGATGCAAGCGAGATAAATGAATCTTCATTTTCACTGTCAGCCGGACATACGACTGCAGGATAGCTTTCGGTGTATGCAACTTTACTTGTTGTAAATGACACTAAATTAACAGTGAGAATAACGACTATTAGGGCCGCAAATAGCTGAATGTTTCTATTTCTTATCATGCTAGTTCTCGATCCAACATTTCACGACGTCGACGTCCCGAAGGAAGAGCCATAACAATCGAGGTCACTAGAACAATCAAGAAAAAGGAGATCCAGGCGCGACGACCAGTGCCGTCATGCAAGAAATTAATCTCGCCTGCTTCTAACACTTTAAATTGTGGAAGCCCATATTCATTTGTAGAACGCTCAAGCTGGACGCCGTCCGCTAGGGCTTGCCACGAACTGCTGAAATTTTCAGTGAGAGTAATGGTTCCAAATCCCGGAGCATTTACAGTTCCTAGCGAAGAATCCAAAACAGTCACTTTGCCAGAAAAATCAGTGAAGAGAAAACGCCCAGTCGGTTCATTTACCTTCCACACTGTTCCTTCCTGCGTCGATGAAGCACGACTGAAGCCGCCGAGGCCGTCAATTACTTGGATCAGCTCTTTATTGGCGTTCTTCTTCACAAATACATATTTAATTCCATGAGCAACCAAAACCTTGCTACTCGTAACGCCAGTATTGTCGATGAGACCTTCGACAGCAGCAGTAAGTGATTCACTTAATGTAGTGGCAACATCTGCCTCTCCTAATTTAATTCCCTCACCGCGAGATACCGCGTATGCCAATGATGTGTGGCCATTATTGGTAAGAGGGCGAATGACGAGGGTTTTTGCTTCCTCTTCAACAGTGAGATAAGCCGGTAGTACAACTTCTGATGTGTTGGCTAGTGGAGAGTTCGCACTTGCTGTAAATATCCAGAGCGAAGCGGTAACGCTATATGCGAGCGAAAATATGAGAACCAATGCCACAATAAAGTGCTGATAACTAAGGCGGGCATTCTCCAAACGTGCCTTTACGCCGTCAAATGCAATTGTTGCAGATACCACAGCAAAAAGGCTGGCTACGGCAATGAGTGCTCCGCTAAAGAACTGTTGTGTGGATGATGATCCATTTCCAGTCACTCGAATTGCGGCAAGCAGTGCGCCCAAGAGCAGAAATGCAATACCTAATGCGGAGTATTTGCGTGCTTGAGAGATTGAAAAATAAGTCACAAGTAATAAAAGTGAGATAGGGCTAATTGCCCACCAAGGAAGTGAGCCGAGCCCTCCGGGGTTTGCCAGTAGCGCGAGATTGGCACCACCACCATCCTGTGGAACTCCAATTTCGATAAGGAGTTGGCTGGGATTGATAAGAAATTTCAACGAATTCGGGGCAAGTAAGAGAAATGGAGTCACCAGGAGTAGTAAGCGTCGCAGAGCGCGAGCGATAAAAAGTGGGTCTTTAGGGTTCTTGGCAAAGTAAAGGTAATCCTTGGCAATATAAATTACGGTAAAGATAGAAAGCGGAATAAAGAGTGATGGGTTAAAGGCCAGCAGTACCCAGAGAAAAAGGATGACCGAGAAGATACTGCGCAGGGACCGCTCCTCGATGTGATCCCAACTTCCCCAGAGGCCTAGCAACAGCGGAAGCGCAATAATCAACACTAGAACCCCAAGACGTCCACCATTAATTGCGGCAATCGATACTGGGGAGAGCGCATAGAGAAAGGCCATGGCGGCTGAAAGCACTGAATTTGAAGTGAGCCCTTTCAGATATGAATGGGCGCTCCATAATGCCAAGAATGGTGCAGCAAAGAAGAGCAAACCAATGGCAAGTGAGACATTTCCAAAAGTTGCAGTGGATAAAAGTGCTAGAAGAAATATCCACGATGGGGCTTCGATTCCGCTTCCCATGCCAACCGAGTGCCAACTCTCAACATAAAATCTCCAAAGTTCTGAGGCGCCATCTTGAGAAATTGCTAAAGCACCACCCGAGATTGTGCCGAATCTATAACGCATCCAAACGATAACCAGAACGGTAATTAAAGTGAATGCAAAAACAAGTGGCTTTAAGAAAAGAGACCGCCATGATTTTCTCGCCAACGGTTTAAGAATTTCTTCATCTTCTTCAATGATTTCTAATTCACTAATTACACTAAAATCAACATTAATATCTTCCGGGAAAATACGCTCACGAATTCTTTCGAAGACGCGACTGGTACCAGTACGAAGTTGATCCCAGCGCGATGGGATAAATCGCGTGACAATGCCTGATGAAACTAATCTCTGACTTCGTCGTTTCTTTCGAGCAGCTAAAAGCTCACCTGGGTGGATAAGCAGCGATGCAATCGCCAAAATTTCATCACTGGCGTAGCCAGGTAATTTCGCAAAAAGAAATGCGATAGACCTAATGAGCGCCCCACTCAGCAACTGAATGGCAAGTAAAGGCAATTTCCACCAGGAAGAATTAGCGAGAAGGACATATGCAGCGTTTCGTCGATCTAGTAAGAGAGGGCGATGAAGTGGCGCGCCTGCAATATCAATTCCGCGTCGCTCTGTCGCGGCAGCTTGGGCGTGATAACCAATGGCTGAAGTCACTGCCAGCGCTGAATGACCGGCAACATGCAAGCGCCAACCAAAATCAACATCATCTCTGAATAGTTCGAGGTTGGTATCAAACCCACCGAGTTCTTCAAATACTTCGCGGCGAATTAACGCACCTGCTGTACTCACAGCAAGAACTTCATGAGTGCCATCGTGTTGACCTTGATCGTATTCGTGAGGCTCAAGACCAGTCCATCGTGATCCATTAGTCGCAATACTTATTCCGGCTTCAAGTAGATGAGTGCGATCGTGCCAACCAAGAAGTTTTGGTCCCGCCATTGCAATACTTGGGCGTTCAGAGACTGCGCTAATTAACTCTTCAAGAGCTCGTGCATCCAATGAACAATCATCGTGAAGAATCCAGAGCCACTCTTCGACTCCATTAACTGGTGCGGGAAGTTGAGATAAGCCGTAATTAATTGCTTCTGCGAATGATGTAGTGCGATCAAGAGTGACTGTTGGAATTTTCGCCCCTTTGAGGAGCTTTGGTGACGAATCAATCGAGCCCGTATCAATTGCAAGAATCAAATCTGCAGGAAGTGTTTGCGATGCAATTGATGCGACAACTTCAGGTAACCAAGTCGCTCCGTCATGAACGACCAAGAGAGCGCTAATTCGATTAATCGCCATGACTAGTACCCTTTACGATTTTTACTCTTTACGATCTTTGCAATCGCAACAGAGTGAGAGCTCTTTAAGCGCGACGCTTTAAGCGACGACGTTCACGCTCTGAGAGGCCGCCCCAGATACCAAATCGCTCATCGTGAGCGAGCGCGTATTCAAGGCACTCTTGGCGAACATCGCAGGAGAGGCAGACTCGCTTTGCTTCGCGTGTAGAGCCACCCTTCTCAGGGAAGAAAGCTTCTGGATCAGTCTGGGCGCAGAGTGAGCGCTCCTGCCAGGAAAGCTCCATATTTTCGCCATTGGCGAGTTGAATAGTTGGTCCAGCAGTGGGGGCTGATGGCTTGCCAGTTGAAAATCCCTCTGGGCGGATCGGCATAAGTCGAATCTCCTCAAGTCATTTAGTCGTATGACACTTCGGGCACTTCACATGAAGTGCCCTGCTACATACCGAATTACACCCATGTAATCCCTTTTAGTCAACCCCGCTCCCCGTTGGCCATTCAATAAAATCGAGGCTAGCTGAGCAAATATCGACAATTACCCAGGAATCGGCTCACTTTTACGCGGGGATTGATAGAAATTTTCTAAATTTGTTGCAGGTGCAATTTCACTTCCGTGAGCAATAAAGCAGTGGCGAAGTACGGCTCCATTTCCAATGATTACATCATCTCCAATTATGCAATCGTCAATAATGCAATCAGCGCCGACTTCTACGCGAGCACCGAGCGAGCTCTTCCCTGTGATTAGGGCGCTGGGATCAATCACGCATTCAGCCAATCCTTGGAACTGGCCATCGATTAAATCGCGAGAGCCTTTAAAGAGCGCCGCTGGAGTACCAACATCGAGCCAGTATGCCTGCTCCTTGTAGCCATAGATTGCTCGATTGTCATTCACCAGAGCCGGAAATGTTTCGCGCTCAATACTGACAACTTTGCCAAGTGGAATCTCATCAAGTACTCGCGGATGGAATATGTAGCACCCAGCGTTAATTGATTGAGTGACCGGATTCTCCATCTTCTCCAAGAAAGCAGTAACGCGACCTTGCGAATCAGTTGGGACACATCCGAATGCCCGAGCATCTTCTACATCGATTAAATGAATAGTGACATCTGCGTTCTTACTCTGGTGGAACTGGATTTGCTGAGCAATTGAATGGCGACTCAAGACATCACCATTAAAGATAACAATTGGTTCGTCACCGAGGTTTGCTAGATCAAGATTTTGGGCAGCATTTCGGATTGCACCGCCGGTGCCTAACGGTTCTTTTTCAACGGCGTAAAGAATCTTTATTCCCCATCGCGAACCATCACCAAAGTAGGGCGTAAAGACATCAGCAAGGTATGAAGTCGCCAGAACAAGAGTGTGAATGCCAGCTGCTTTCGCGGCCATAATCTGATGCTCTGTTACTGGAATACCCGCAACTGGCAACATAGGTTTTGGAGTCTCAGAGGTAAGTGGCATTAGGCGCGTACCAAATCCACCGACTAGAAGAATTCCAACAGCCATCGCTAACCCGCTGCAGCTTCTGTGATTCGCGCAGCAGCATCACTTATTTGCTTATCTGTCGCCGTCATTGCAATTCGAATATGTTGTGAGCCTTTATCGCCATAGAAAATACCTGGGGTTGCAAGCACTCCTAGCTGCGCTAACCAAGCGACAGATTGCCAGCAATCTTCATGGCGAGTCGCCCAGAGATAGAGCCCAGCATCTGAGAAATCAATTGTGAACCCGGCTGCGGCTAGGGCTGGGATCAATATCGCTTTGCGGGAGTTATACCGATTGCGTTGTTCGCTCACATGATCTGAATCAGCCAGGGCTGCAATCATCGCGTGCTGAACAGGCAAAGGAACCATCATTCCGGCATGTTTGCGGACTTCAAGAATCTGCCCAATAAGCGCTGGGTCACCCACG
>WLDZ01000002.1 GCA_009704515.1 Actinomycetota bacterium | reverse complement strand
CCTTCTGTAGAAATTCAGGAGCGCTCAAATCTTCGATTACCTCAAGAGAGTATGTAGTTTTTGCATCAAGGCCCTCAAAGGTTGCAACGAGTGGACCAAAGTTATCAAGCGAATCCAGCTGCATATAAGAAAAGAGTGCGCTCTTCTTATCCTTAGCAACGGTTCCATACATCTGGGCTCCCCCAACAATGACATCACTGCGCACGACAACTCCTGAATGCAATAGGTCGCGATGCTTTTTGTAGAAAGCTACGTAGCTCTTGAGAACTTTGAGTTCGTGCTCATCTGCTTCAGTGACATTCCATTCGATTCCGGCATGGCCAAAGAGAGCGTTAATGGCACGGAAGGTGATCTCATGAGTGCGGTGCATCTGATGGCCAACTGTTGGGCCAACGTGTGTACCTAAAAATTCTGGCGGGATAATCATCGCGCTCCAGCGCTGAATCTGCTGGCGCTCCAGCGCATCGTTCTGATCTGAGGTCCAGAATCTATCTGCATGTTCAATCATGCCAAGGTCAACGCGGCCTCCACCTGATGCACATGATTCGATTTCAAGGCCCGGATGACGGCGCTTGAGTTCGTCGAATAAGCGATAGATAGCTTCAGTCTGCTTGCGAACAACAGGGCGACCATCGCTGATTGGATCAGTGAGATGACGATTGTGATCCCACTTGATGTAACCAATGTTGTTTTCGGTAAGAACAGCATCAACTTGATTGAGAACGTGGTTATAGGCACCCTCTTTTGTTAAATCCAATACCTGCTGCCAACGACCTTCGACCGGAATACGGCCTGGCTCTTGCAAGATCCAATCAGGATGTGCGCGATAAAGATCTGAATCGCGATTAACCATCTCGCCTTCAAACCAGAGTCCAAATTCAATTCCCTTATCGTTGATGTACTTGATAATCGGATTCAGTCCTTCAGGCCACACATCTTTCGATACGGTCCAATCTCCCAATCCACGACGGTCATCGCGCCTTGAACCAAACCACCCGTCATCAAGTACGACACGTTCGACACCGATCTCAGCTGCCTTATCAACAATTTTCTTAATTCCTTCGAAGCTATGGTTGAAGTAAACAGCTTCCCACATATTTAATGTCAAAGGACGTGGGCGTGATTTTGTAATGTGATTACTACGGCCGCGAATCCAGTCGTAGTGGTTGTTTGTAATTCCATCTAGACCTTCTGCGCTAAAGGATGCAACTGCGCGTGGTGCCTGGTAGCTCTCCCCCGCCTTTAAAATTACTTCACCTGGTAATAAATATTCGCCAGCACCGATTGATTTATGGCCATCAATCAAACGCTCAAGGTGATGAATATTGTTGCCAGACCACGCCATTGCGAGCGACCAAGCTGGGCCAGTACGGAAATTTGTTGAATGGCTAAGGGCAATTTGAGTGATTGTGTAATCGTGACCAGAACGTCCTTCAAATCCTTCGCGAGTGGTAAGTCCGTAACCAATATCGCGGCGCTGTGGTTGGCGCTCTTTCGTCCAATGTCCGTAAAAATCCAAGCTCTGATCAGCTTGTTCGGCTAGAGGCAACCAATAGAGGAAATGTTCTAAGAAGTAATCACTGGAGCCTTTATTTGTGACAGTTGCATCAATTAACAGCACATCTGATGGAGTTAATGAATATGTCATTGCTATCTCGAGCTCTGCAATTACATCTACAAAGGTTGCTACTAGGCTTTGCTTGTTCTGAGTAGCGCTCTTTAATACGAATCGATTCGATGCAGCAACACCTGATCGGTGTCCGCGTAATGCAGGGTGTCCGATAAATCCACGGGAATGCTCGCGCAAAACAAGATTGCGTGGCGATACATCGAGAGTTCCATGAAAATGTGGCTTCTGCGTTGCTTTTAAAAGAGCTGCCTGACCTGCAGGAGTGAGTTCACCTATTTTTTCGCCCCAATGAAGAATCGAGAGAGTTTCATCAGAATCTTCAAAGATGATGGATGAATTGGCTTGGCTCAGGTGAATCATGGGCGCGAGTCTATCGTCACGAGTAATTGAGCGATAGAAATGCCTTAAGATAACGCCCGACGAGGCGGTAGCTCAGTTGGTTAGAGCCCCGAACTCATAATTCGGTCGTCGTCGGTTCGAGCCCGACCCGCCTCACTTGAGATGCTACTTCAAAGATTTGTTTAGAGCTTTCTCCAATACATTCTTAGTGACAATTCGAGTGAAATTTCCAATGTCAGACTTCTCGGATGAGTTCAGGCCTTTTGTAACCCAGCCCATTGTGCCTGTAGCAAAAATTCCACCGAAGGTTCCGTTTGCAGGAACTAAGACCATATTCATCCGGCCAAATCTTGGTGCATACCACTTAGTGCCGCATCGCACTCTTGCCTCGGCAAGATTAACCACTTTTCCCGAACCTGAAGAATTCGAGACTAGTGAATCCACTTCGGGGCCAACTAGCCCCTCTAAGTTCATTCTTTCAAAATTTTTAATCCCTTTAAAAACAAACGAGTCACGTTCAATGATCTTTAGATTTCCCCGAGCTGGGAAACATTTGTATTCCAAACCAGTAAGTTCCGTTTCAGGTCGACCTAAGTCACGGAACTTAATAGTGGCATTTTTTTGATTTGGGTCTTCTTCAAAAGACTTAAAAATCTCTATGTCCAGGTGTCCATCAATTTCAGATTTCAAAATTCGCGTATTCCAATATCCTGCATTGGCACCGAAGAAAATGGTAGCTAGTCCTTTCTCGCGGGCATCAATTACATTCTGGCGCTCCTGCATAGACCAATACTCGTCGTGGCCGGCACTTATGAAGACCTTTCTATTCACAAGTAGATTTTTGTCAAAGTGAATATCCGTATCCGCAACATATCCCACATCAATCTTTAATTTTTCTAGGTAGACAATTAGGGAATGAACATAACGAAGATACTTTCCACTGCCATTGCCCTGATCAAAAGGTTTTCTGAAGTCGACAACTCTAAGTCTTGATTCAAAACCATTACCCCCACCATATGTATCCGCGCCAGTCCAGGTGTTATAAGCCTGCATTGTCATCGTGGGAACCGAAAAAATTGTCTTGGCTTTAATCACTTTCTCACGAAGAATAACTGGGATATAGCTTGAGTATTTGTCACTATCTCGAATAACGAATAGGTACATTCCGTCGGGAAATGAATCAGTACTGACTTGGAAATTACTTTTCCATTTTTTTGAGTCACGCGTGGATTGATTTATGCACTGATTTCTTTCTGATTGAAATACTCTTTGCCCTTGATTTCCACCGTAATATCCAACCCGAATGGCCTCTAAGCGAAAATAGGTTGCGGGGCAGCTTATTTTAAAATCTATTGCATCACCTACTACATAGGACATGCTGTCTGTGTAGCCCGCAGTAGCTCTCCTGGTTTCCTCTTTACTGATTTTCCAATCAAATCTGCTGGGCACTGAAGCATTTGCATGAGCACTAAAGAAAGCTTCAAAAAGAAGGATTGCTGAGGAAATTGCTGCACTCAGCGCGTTTTTCACAGAAAGATTGTAGCTGGAATATTGTTTTGTTACTTGAAAGTGTCGGTACCTTCGACCCTATTCAGTATGAAGATGTGTTTACCGGGGGTTAGCCATTTTACTTCACCCTTCATCACGATCGTGAATTCTTTTGAGCATTCAACTGAGTATGTAATCTCATCAGCACTCTTATGCTCCCACTCGACATCAACCCACCCTGCAATAGGTATATGGATGCGACCCTTCATGGTTGGTAGCCCAAAATCACTTACGCGTAATTCAACAGATGAGCCATCTAGGTTTAATTGTGGATGTAGGCCAAGACCAAATCTTGATAACTGCCAGGTAGGTGCGCCGCTCCAATAGTGGCAGTGGCTCCATCGATCATCGAAGACTTCCCACCAGGTGGTTGCGCCTTTTTCTAACATCCAGCCCCAATTTGTAAGCCAGAAATCGGTTGCTTGCGCGCCATGGCCCGCATTGATAAGTACTGACATCGAATAATTCGAAAAGTATGGAGTAATTACTCCCTCAACAAATTTAAGTGGGTCGCGTAGCCTCTTTGCGCTGCGGTTATATGGGAATCCTGCTCGAATTGAATTAGTAATTATTGGCGCTGCTTCTTTATGGGAAATAACTCCGTTAAACGCAGCGAGTGTGTAAGCGTGATATTTGCGGAGGTCTGCCTCTAGCCCGCTCTTTATGAGTGATGAGAAGTGAGCATGTTTTTCTTGCCACGCTTTAGCTTCATCTGGCTTGCCGATGAGTTCTAACCATTTAATCCATGATGCTACAGCTCTGATGAAATGAGAGATCACTGCAAGGTCAGGGGTTTCAGTCGGAGGGCTATAGCCCCAATCAACAAAGGACCACGGTAAATCGTGAGATCCATCTTCTTGAATCAAATCTGATAAGCCTTTGATATTTGCTCGTGCAGATTCTTCGAGCTCGATAAGTAAAGATGTATTTCCTTCTTCAATCGCAATCTGCAGGCATGCGGTCGTCCACATCGATGCATATGTTCCTAGGTAAATCAGTTCGCCTGGGCCAGAGCCTGCAACCACTCCATCTTCACGAGCCGATGCAGCAGCATGTAATAACGCGCGCTTTACCAGGGTGTAATCGCCCCAGCCAGCAACCAAAATATGTAGCGCTGACGTTACGACATCGCCAACCCATTCAGCGCGTTCACGAATCGAATCAACGAGCGCATCTTCTGCTGATGAGCGAAGAGTTTCGATGCCAACTTGCCATATTTTATTAAGCGTTGGATCAGGTGTTGATAGATAGCCTTGTGGTTCACCGAGGAAATCACGCTCAATGAATTCTGGGTTACTCAGCTTTACTTGCCCTGCGGTGGTGACACGCACTTCGATAAATTTTGCGCCCATAGATTGAAAAGGTTTGATTGCTGTTTTTCCAGCAGCAACAGAGAAATGTTGAATCATTCGGGTGGCACCAGCAGATAAGGCAACAACGGGAGAAACTTCACCTTGTGGTGTCATTCTTTCGGCATAGGCAATCTTTATCTCGGCAGGGCTTTCGCATTCAATATCTATACTGAAGTAGCCGATTCTTATCTTTGATAGGTCATAACGAACCCAGATTCCATCATGGTCATCATTTGGATCTGGGTTGAGATCACAGAGCAAATATTGAGAGGCCAGGTCGTCATATTTATATCCAGTAAAGGTTTCTCGGAATTTTCCATGTGCAATCTCTAGTGGCTGAAAACTTTTTAGTTTTGGAATACGCAGCTCTGATTTAGTCAACGGTCCCGTTAGCTCAAGTAGCCCTTTAACTGATGTAACTTCGCACCAGGGTTGGTCTTGTTCTGAAGGTAGCTCACGCCATTCAACCCAACCAAGGAGCGCGCTAATTCTTAAACCTGTTGCTACATATTCAGGCAACTCTCGCGCTTGCCAGGTAAGTGGAATTTCGACACCTGCCTTAGAAAATCTGCACCAAACGAAATTAGGCAGTGGCGCCATGGTACGAGTCTTAAGAAACTCACCATGGGCAAAGATTTCAATGGTATGAGTGCCCGCTGAGAGTGAGATTTCTTCTTCGTAATACTCAGGTAAGTGAGATGAGAAACGGACTGGACCTCTGACGGCTATCTCTCCATCAATAATCAATTGGAAATTGCCACTTGATTGAACTGCGAAGGCGTGAGGACCGCTTTCAGTTTTGATAGTGGTTTGAAAAATTACATGTAAATCAGATTCTCGGCTGGGATTTGAGATCCAGAAAGCCTTTGCAAAACCTTCTGCTTCACACTTTCTGCGAATCTCACCTGCTGGCCTACCTAGATAGCCAGGAACTCCAAAGGCATCAATTGCAGCATCGTCTAGTGATTTGTTCTCACTCACGAAATCTTTGCCAGTCGAACTATCCAATCTTCCATCGTTGGAAGTGGGCGCCCAATTGGCTTATCTGATGTGAAGTTCCATTCTCCGCGGTCATTACTTGTAACTGTTTCAGATCGAATAATATCTCCAGTACGCGGATTAAAAATTTCAAAGTTGTATTCTGTGTTCTTCTCGAGTGTCGAGAATAGAACTGCAGATAGCTCTGTTGATATTCCGATATCTGCTGGTGCCAAACTAACCGTTGGGAAGTAAACAATAAGTTGATCTCTTGTACGTCCTGCCCAAGGTCGGTAGGTGTGCTCTAAATCTGCATGCACATTGATTGATTCAGGGGCGGGCGTAAATCCATTCCAACCAAGTGACCTTAAATATTTTGCAGCGATTCCAAGATGCTGGGCGCCAGGAAGTTCAATTGCTTCTTGCCATGGAACCCAACCCCACATTGCTCCCGGACTTGTTTCATCATCATGGAACGCCCAGATGCCTTGCGCGCCATATGTGTGGCCTGCCGCACCTAGCAACATGTGGGTCCAGAATAAATAGCGCTGAATCATTGCCGGAGAACCGCCAGCAATACCTTCGTAACAAACTTCGCTATTGAGTACAGGAAGCTTTGAATCAATCTTGGCTTTCTGCATGGCAGCGAGTGTTGCTTTGGTTGAATTCACATCAGCATGGCCTGTCTGCAACCAGACAAAATCTAGTGCGCTATCACCTTGCAAAGCTTCAGTCGATGAATTATTAAAAGCTGGGCATGGGTGCACTGTGATTGGACGGTGCCAAGGATCAGTTGCTCTAACGTGATCAACAACTGGCTTCCACATCTGTTGAATTTCTAGAGCACGCTCTTGCATATCGTCAGTGAAAAGATCTTTATACTCCATCAGACCTACTTCGCCACCTACGCACCAGAAGGTAGGGAAAGCGCCCCAACGAGCAATCATCTCGGTCCAATGATTTTTCAATCGCTCTGCACCGAATTGCAGAATGTAATAACTCCACGCACCAACCAGCGCGGGCATCTGACCTGCCTGAACCGCGTCGATTACTTTAATGTCGGCGGCATCCCACCATTTCTTCTCTAGCTCTGATTTATCTAGCTTCCAGGAAGTTACACCATCAAGAAGTGTTGCTTTTTCCCCGAAGGCGGCTTCAGGCAACAAACCTGAAACGACCTGCATGACATTAAAGCCCTGCGCAGTTCGCTTCTGCATCAAGGCTTTCCATTCGGCATTGGAAATTCGATCAGTGAGACCAAACCAGACTGTGTCACCTAACCAGAGAAAATCTTCTTTATCATCAGTTTTGAAGAAGGCGGAATCTGATTTTCCTGTCAGTCCTACCAAAGAATGGGTCCAAGACTTATCAAAGTTCAGCGCTTCTCCGCTGCTTAATGCGATGCTCTTCCAATCAGCGCGGTTACCCGGAACTCGAACGCAGAGTTCGCCAGATTGATTGAGAAAAGCAGGGACTTCAATAGGTTGATTAGAATCTGATTTAGTACAGAGAACCTTTGCATGGTCGATTGCGTTTGCAGAATTACTTGCTAGCTTAAATTGCGAAACTTCTGAATTACCCATTTTTCTCTCCCAGCCCAGATTATGTTTTCGATTCTAAAGGGCTAGAGAAGGGCTGACAAGGTTTTTACTCAGTTTTTTGAATTGAACGCGTTCACTTGTTGTCAAAGACTTTCAAGGAGCCTCCATAACACGCTACCCATGTTCGGTTGGTAGAGGTGTCATACGAGATACCGATAGGTTCGTTGCAAACCTTGATGGTCTGCAGAACTTTCATATCTGAGGTCCGTACCTTCGAAACTGTATTGCTAAAAAAGTTAACAACAAAGAGAGCTGTTCCATCACTTGATAAGGCAAGGCTGCGTGCCGCATCTCCGGTCTTGACACTCTTAAAGGCTTTATTCTTAATGAGGTTCCAAGCAATTACTTTTCCGGAAGAGTTAAGGGTGGCATAGAGAAACTTTCCATCAGGTGAGAGTTCAAGTGCTCGCGGATTTATGCCGATTGGAATAAGTGTCTTTGTAAAATCATTGAGATCAATACGATGAATATTTGATCCACCCATTTCAGCAACATAGGCGAACTGGCTATCTTCTGAAATCTCAATGCCCCGCGGATATCTACCAATCTTTATATCTTTGACTCGCTTACCTGTTTCAACAGAAATTACTGTGACTGTATACGAGCACCAATTGCTTACAAGTACATACTTGTTATCAGGAGTTACCTGAACCACTTTTGGAACCGAACCAACCGGATATACGGCATCAATCTTCATTGTTGATAGATCGATGCGAGATAAGAAGCTGTCGTCATAACCTGATGCGGGCGAACACTTATCGTGACCCTCTTTGGTAAAACCTTTTCCATACATGGAGTAATTAGTGAAGTAGAGGTAGTTGCCATCTGGTGAGAATGCGCCCTCAACTGGGGCTCCCTTGTAACTTCCCGAATACTTCTTAAAGCCAAAGTCTGAGAGAACAACTGTGTCCGGAACCGTGGCAATCAACTTAGTTGTTGTTGCATCATAAATCGTGACTGAGTGGCGATACATCATGTTGTGAGCGCTGACCAACCCGTTGTTGGATGCCAATACTGATTTAGGGGCAATTGAACCGTTAACAGTTGAGAACAAGACCATCTTTTGATCGGCGTTTGTTACCTCAGCACTCGAAGAAAGCGCTGTAAGTGGAGCCAGCGTAAGCGTGAGAAGCACTGCCACTAATCTCTTCATCTAATTACTCTATCGCGAAATTAGTCCTTCTTATTGCGCGCAAGTAGAGTAGAGCCATGGGAAAAGAGAATGTAACGAAAAAATGGAGCGCAAAAGATTCTGCGCGTTGCATTCTTACTCCAAGCGAAATTGATCACAAATTTTCTCGTGGCACTTTAGGTGTCATCACTGGATCTGCTCAATATCCAGGAGCGGCTGTTCTTACAACTTCCGCAGCTCTCGCTACAGGATTGGGCGCCCTTCGCTTTCATAGCTCATCCGGGTTAGCTCATCTAGTTCTACATCAAAGCCCAGAAGCGCTTGTTCAGCCTGGTCCAGTGACTGCTTGGATTGCAGGCTCTGGAATTGATGGTCGTAGATTTGAGAATCTTTCAACTTGGTTACGACATCGTTGGTTCAAACTCTTGCAACGTCAGAGCGTTCCAACACTGCTCGATGCAGGTGCTCTCTATCTGGCAGGAAAACTAGATCAGCCAACACTTATTACTCCCCATGCGGGCGAACTATCAAAGCTTTTGGCACTTCATGGCATTAGCGCAAGCAGCGAAATAATTGAAGCGAACCCACAAGAGTGGGTATTGCGTGCTTCTTCCACACTTGGTGTAACTGTTCTACTTAAAGGTTCAGTTACTTATGTGGCACGCAATGAATATCTCATCGAACTTCCGAAGGCAACACCTTGGCTTGCAACAGCAGGTAGTGGCGATGTTTTAGCAGGAATCATTGGGGCGCTGATTGCAACCAATTACATCGAGATTCTCAATGACCCTAATCGCTTAGCTGACATTGCAGCAACGGGTGCTTTTATTCATAACCGTGCGGCGCTTGCTGCAAGTGGCGGTGGGCCAATTACTGCATCTGCTCTCATAAGTGAGATTCAACAGATAGTAGCGAAACTCCTGAAATAAAAGGGGAAGCTCTAGCAGTAGCTCACGCTTTCTTCACGATTGAATCACTTCCATACTGTGAGTTCAGTTGCCCCGCTACCTTCGCATCATGGAGAGAAACGAAGTAACACAGCCACGCATCCTTATTCTTGATTGCAATCGCTTTGAGTTAGCAACTATTGCCGACTCGCTGCGGTTACAAGGAATCGATGTCCTTGGGCAAGCCACAGATACACAAAGCGCTGAACAACTATTTCGCGCACTTGATCCCGATGCAATTCTGATTGATTATCAAGGATGCGATGAACCGATTCTCACAACAACTCAATACTTGCGTTCTGTAAATCCAAAACTCGGGATTGTTCTTCTTACACATTCTCCAGATTTGCGACTCTACGGAATCACTGAATCTGATCTACCGAAGGGCACTCAGCTCATTGAAAAATCAGCGCTCTCAGAGCTGCGCCAATTACGCACTGCAATCGAGAACTCGATTGAGCCACATGCGAAGACCGCATGGGTAGCTAATGATTGGAATAGCACCTTGAGTGCGCTGACAAATATTCAAGTTGAGACTCTTCGTTTGCTCGCACTCGGATTGAGTAATTCTGATATTGGTCGCACTCGATTTGTAAGTGAAAAATCTGTCGAACAAACTATTGCTCGAATTGCACATCACCTTGAAGTCAGTCACGAACATGGGCGTAACCTGCGCGTTATTTTGGCCGCAGAATACTTCCGCTGGTTAGGGGCACCGCGCCGTCACATCTTTGCCACACGCGCTTAAGCTCGCACTTTCAGGTAAAGTCCCCTCATGGACGCCCACCTCACACTTTCAGATTTCCGTGAGCGGTGGAACGAAGTTCTTGATCACCTAGAGCGAGTAAATCGAATCGCCTGGCTCGCCTTCTTTGATGCACGCCTCGAATCTTTCGATAACGGTCGCCTCACTCTTGATTACTCAGATCCAGCAAAGCTCGGTGGTGGACATAATTACGCTGAAGCACGAATCCGTTTGGCACCGCAATTGCAGAGTGTTATTCGTGATGTTTTAGGAATTAGCGTCGTGATAATCGAGAAAATTAATGAGCGCCCGTAGATTCACCGCAATAGTTTCAGCAATTGCACTAACCCTTTCCCCAATTTCGCCTACCGCTGCAAACGAGCGAGAAACAGCTCTCACTATGAGCGGACCTGCCTCTCGCATCCATGGCGCAGATGTAAGTCGATGGCAGCATCCAAATGGCAAGTTGATTAACTTTCAGAAAATGTACAAGGGTGGCCTTCGTTTTTTAATGATCAAGGCATCCGATACGCGTTCTGAATCTGATCGGATTGCTCGAAAATATCTTTATACCGATCGCCGAGAGGCGCAGAAGGCTGGCATCTATACCGGCTTCTACCACTATGCAGTTCTTCCAGATACCAACTCACTCGATGTTCTAACCGCAGATGCGCAGCGACAGGCACGCCAAGTTATTGCCAGACTAAAATCACTCGGCGGCTATAACTCTCTTGATCTTCCCTACGCACTTGATCTTGAAAACAACTGCGTGCAGTATGGAGCAAATAAGAGCTGTGCTAAATATGCGAGTCGTGCATTTGTGACAGCGTGGGCCAAGGCATTTTTAGCTACCGTTCGTGATGCCACCAACCGAACTCCGATTTTCTATTCATACCCCGCATTTCTTGAAAATGCCATGCAGCGAGATGCTGAGCTTGCTCAATATCCACTCTGGCTAGCGCAATATGCAGTGGATCCCTTCCCCGAATTATCAGCACCTGGTGTAAAAAGAATTGGTTGTTATGTGCACTCGTGGACTAACTCCTCCTGTAAATCCGAGTGGGCGATTTGGCAATACTCCTCTTGCGGAACTGCATCAAAATATGGAGTTCCTGGGAGACGCTTGGATCTCAATGTCTTTCGTGGGGACCCAAAGAGATTCCTTGAACTAGCAGATGGAACTTGGTCTCCAGGCGAAATCGAATTTATGCCATTCAATGAAACAACTACTATCAAGTTGGATTACCTGACGGCCACCACGCACGATAAAGATGTGCTTGCATCGGTTCAAGTCTTTAGGCCTGATGGTTCGCCCGTAGTAACTGGAGAAATAGAATTCTTATTACTCGCTGATGGTCAGCAAATAACTTTTCGTCAAAAAACTTTGCGCGTTGCCAATGGAATGTGGAAAATCGAAATAAAAGGCTTAGTTGCTGGAACTTATTCTGGAGAGTTTAAATTCTCAGATGTGAGCAAAACTCACCGCAGAATTAAGGTTCCAGTTAATTTCACTATTACGCAAAACCCTGATCCTATGGTCGCACCAAGTCCAAAGCCTGAAGTCTCACCGAAAGCGCGACCTGGAGATAGTTGCCGTGGTCAATTCAAGAGTTAACTGTTAAGAGTTGATTAGTTCGGCTATCGCTTCGACTTCAGCCTCAACTTGAGCGCGGTATTGATTAACTGAAGCCTTCTTCTCTTTAGCTCCCCAACCCAGATACGGCGCAATGATTGATGCGATTTCATCAACGAGTTCAAGGCCAGCATGAGGCGCTTCAAAGGCCAAGCGGGTGCGACGCGAGATGACATCGTCAACGCTCATTGCTCCCTCGTGAGTGACTGCATAAATAATCTCGGCCTTGATATATGGCAACGTTGAATCTAAAAGCTGCCCGTTCTTCTTATCGCTCTTCACGATTTCTAGAACTTCACTAATCATGGATCCATAACGATTAAGAAGGTGAGAAATTGTTGATTCAGCTAAGCCATATTCATTTGCAATCACTGAAACCTGTTGAACCAGTGCAAAGTAACCATCGGCTCCCACTAACGGTAGCTTCTCTGTGCATGAGTCGTTGACCAATCGGCGTAAATCGATGGCTGCTAAATCAATCGCATCCTTACCCATCACTCGATAGGTGGTGTATTTACCACCAGCAATACTGACAAAACCTGGAGCGCTGCGATCAACAGTGTGTTCGCGCGAGAGCTTAGTCGTTGTTGAATTCTTTGCATTGGCCACCAGCGGACGTAGGCCTGCATAGACACCAATGATCTCTTCGCGCTTCAATTGCGGTTCGAGGACCTTATTGGCTTGATCCAAAATATATTGAATATCGTCATCAGTTGCATGAGGGTTGGCACGATCGCCTGTATATGGAGTATCTGTTGTACCAACGATCCATTTGTCGCCCCACGGAATCAAGAAGAGAACCGAGATTGCAGTCTTTAAAATGATTCCTGTATCTGATTTGATGGCACTTCCTGGAACAACGATATGAACGCCCTTCGACATTGTTACGCCATATCCCGCTGTAAGCCCAAACTTTTGATGAAGCTCATCGCTCCATATACCAGCACACATAACGACTGACTTGCTGGTGACTTTTATATCTTCGCCGGTTAAAAGATCCCTGACTATCGCGCCAACAACTTTCTTGCCGTTACGAATCAACTCTCTTACCTCAACATGAGTAGCGACTACTGCACCATGGCGGCGTGCAGTTCGAATAATGGTCATCGTGTGGCGAGCATCATCGACTTGAGCGTCGTAATACTTGATTGCTCCAGTAACGATATCTGGACGCAATGAAGGCGCTATCTGATTGATCTTTCGTTGCGAAATATGTTTATGAAATGGCATTGCGCGCTGGAATCCACGCAACATGTCATAGAGCGCTAAACCAGCACCTACATATGTACGCTCTTTATACTTTTCATGTAATGGATAGAGAAATCCAACTGGCTTTACAAGATGTGGGCTTGTCGTCGCCACCATGAGTTCGCGCTCGTGTAGCGCTTCGCGTACTAACTTAAAGTCATATTGTTCGAGATATCGCAATCCACCATGAATTAATTTGCTGGAACGACTTGATGTTCCTGATGCAATATCGCGAGCTTCCACCATGGCAACTTTTAATCCACGGGATGCCGCGTCAAGAAGTGCGCCGGCTCCGGTGACTCCCCCGCCAATTACCAAAATATCGAACTCTTCATGTGCCAGAGCAGAGAGAGCTTGGAGTCGCTGCTCTGGATTGAGCTCTGATGAAAACATGGCGGGTGTACCGATTTCCCTTTAGATTGAGTATCTTAAGGATATGGCATATGTCGGAAGTTTGGATCAAGGAACAAGTAGTACTCGATTTATGATCTTTGATCACAGCGGCAAAGTCGTTGGCCAGCATCAATTAGAGCACCGCCAAATCATGCCCCAGGCAGGATGGGTCGAACATGATGCTGCAGAAATCTGGGATAAAACTCAAGAAGTGATATCTGGGGCGCTCAAACAAGCCAATATTTTAGGCTCTGACCTTTCGGCAATCGGCATCACAAATCAGCGCGAGACCACGGTGGCATGGGATGTAACTACTGGTGTCCCACTTCATAACGCAATAGTTTGGCAAGACACCCGAACCGCCGAATTCTTAGATTCTTTGAGCGTTGCGAATAAAGCTGAAATCACAGCAAAGAGTGGTCTTCCGGTCGCTCCCTATTTCTCGGGGAGCAAGATGTATTGGCTTGCCAATAATTCTCCGGCTGTAACAAGTGCCATCGCCGCAGGTAAAGCTCGCTTCGGAACGATTGATTCTTGGTTGCTCTGGAACCTCACCGGTGGCGTACAGGGCGGCATATATGCAACCGATGTCACCAATGCAAGTCGTACCTTGTTGATGAACCTTGAAACACTCGATTGGGATAGCGGCTTACAAGAAATTTTTGGCATCACGCGTAATCTCTTGCCTGAAATCAAATCATCATCTGAAGTTTATGGTTTGACCAACCCACATGGCCCGCTCGGTGCAGCTGTTCCTATTGCAGGAATCCTGGGTGACCAACAGGCAGCGATGGTTGGTCAAGTCTGTTTTGATCGCGGAGAATCAAAGACAACGTATGGAACCGGAAACTTTGCACTGCTCAATACTGGCACTGAGATTGTTCGCTCACAGAACGGATTGCTTACAACAGTCTGCTATAAATTTGGTGATCAACCCGCACGATATGCTCTAGAAGGTTCTGTCGCCGTAACTGGCTCTGCTATTCAATGGTTGCGCGATCAACTTGGAATCATTACACATGCTGCAGATACTGAAGTTTTGGCATCTAGCGTTACAGATACTGCTGGCGTCTACTTTGTTCCGGCGTTCTCTGGTCTCTTTGCGCCATATTGGAGAAGTGATGCCCGCGGAGTAATCGTCGGACTTACTCGCGCAGCAACTAAGGCGCACTTAGCTCGCGCTGCGCTCGAAGCAATCTGTTATCAAACACGAGATGTTATGGATGCGATGGTTGCCGATAGCGGTGTACCAATGAGTGAAATGCGAGTCGATGGTGGAATCACTGCTAACTCCCTCTGCATGCAGATGCAAGCCGACATCATGGGAATCGACATAACGAGACCACTCATTACTGAAACAACTGCACTTGGTGCTGCATATGCGGCGGGTCTTGCAGTTGGTTTCTGGTCGAGTACAGATGAGTTAAAGAAACTCTGGCAACAATCTAGGCGTTGGCATCCAACTTCAACTGAAAGCTCTAGAGCTCTTGGATATTCGGGATGGAAGAAAGCAATCGAACGCACCCTCAATTGGGCCTAACAAATGGACCTGGCAACCTTGATTGCCAAGATAGAGTAAGCACACTATGAGCGCGGTAAATGAGATTAAAGAGCTATCTGCTGGTGTAATCCGCACTGATCGCACAATGAACGATGGCCGCACAATCCGTTACTACGACACAGCTGGGCAAACTCGCACAACTGCAGATCAACGCCCAGAAGAAGAACAACCAGGCATTGGTGAACTACGTCTTGATCCGCTGCTCAACGAATGGGTTGCGATGGCCGCGCACCGACAGGGTCGCATTTTTCTGCCACCCAAAGAGCTCTGCCCTCTCTGTCCTACAACTGGTGATCTACTTACTGAAATTCCTGAATCTGCTTACGAAGTAGTTGTCTTTGATAACCGCTCTCCCTCATTGCGACCACCTGACGGAGATTTTGCCCTTCCAGATTTAGTGGGTTCGGATACTGATGAAGGAGTGGCTGCAGGCAAGTGCGAAGTAATTTGCTTCACCGGTGATCATGGTGGTTCTTTTAAAACTTTATCTCCACAGCGCGTGCGCACATTGCTCGAAGCATGGCGCGATCGCACGGCAGAGCTATCGACTCTGCCTTATGTTGAACATATTGCCCCCTTTGAAAACCGCGGCGAAGAAATCGGTGTGACTCTGGCGCACCCGCATGGTCAGATTTATGCATATTCATATATTCCTCCGCGTACAGCAAAGATGCTAAGCGTTGCTCGTGCTCACAAAGAGAAGACAGGCAAGGTTCTCTTTGATGAGATCGTGGCGCGTGAGCTTCGTGATGATGTTCGAATCATTGCTCGTAATGAACATTGGGTTGCCTACACACCTTACGCATCACGTTATCCATTTGAGATTCATGTAACTCCTCTGCAGCCAGTTGCGGACTTAACAGAGCTATCACCTGCCGCTTGTGATTCATTCCCATCAATAGCTATTGAAGTAATGCAGCGCCTTGATGGAGTCTTTGGTATCGAGATGGCATATATCGCTGCATGGCATCAAGCTCCTGTTCGACAAGGTCGCGATTTATTGCGTCTGCATTGGCAGATCACAAGTGTTCGTCGCGCTCCAGGAAAGTTAAAGTATTTGGCAGGTTCGGAGTCTGCAATGGGCGCATTCATCATGGATATGAAGCCTGAACAATCTGCCGCTCAATTAAAAGATGTAAAGCTTTAAGAGTTAATGACAATGCTAGAAAGCGCTTTTCAAGAGCTCTACGGAAGAAAAGCAGAAGTCCTTTCCGAAGCCCCTGGACGCGTCAATCTTATTGGCGAACACATTGATTACAGTGAAGGATTTGTACTTCCTTTCGCGATAGCCGATCGCACATATGCAGCTATTGCTCGCAATAGCGTCGGTCTAGTGCGCATAGCTTCGCAACAACGTAAAAAGCGAATCTTCACGATTGATGTTAGGGATATTCATCCCGGCAGCGCGGGCGAATGGGAAAAATATGTTCTCGGCGTTCTCTGGAGCCTGGGAATTAACGAAGGTGTCGATATTCTCGTCGATGGACATGTGCCATCTGGAGCAGGACTTTCATCTTCTGCGGCTCTCGAATGTTCTGTAGCAGTCGGACTCAATCTTCTCTTTGAACTCAATTTATCGCTGGCAGATTTGGCGCGGGCAACTCAGAAAGCGGAGAATGATTACGTTGGTATGCCTTGCGGCATTATGGATCAATCAGTATCTCTGATGGCTCAAGAAGGTTCCGCGCTGCTCTTAGATTGCCGCGACCTCACAACTGAGTCCGTGCCTTTTGATGTGTCATCACACGGCCTCGAACTATTGATAATTGATACCCAGGCTCATCACGCTTTAGTTGATGGTGGATATGCCGAGCGTCGTGCATCATGCGAATCAGTGGCTGCAAAATTCGGTATTCCTTCAATGCGCCATCTAACTATGGATGTTCTCGAGCAACGTCGTAATGAAATAAGCGAGACTGAATTCATTCGCGCACGTCACGCGGTTACTGAGATCAAGCGCGTCGGCGATGCCGTCATTGCTCTACGAGCATCTGATTTTGTGACTTTAGGAAAGTTAATTAACCAATCACATATATCGCTTCGCGATGATTACACCGTCTCATGCCTAGAACTTGATGTTGCAGTTGATGCTGCTCTTGCAACAGGAGCACTAGGTGCACGCATGGTGGGTGGCGGCTTTGGTGGAAGCGCAATTGCCTTGATTAAGGCAGATCAGATTGAAACCGTTAAGGAATCAATCAAATCAGCGTACGCGCAGCGCAACCTTAAAGCTCCACGCTTCTTTACATCGTTACCTAGCGCTGGTGCTAAGGCAAGCCTTAATCAATACTGCTAGGTGTTGAGCCCAGCGTTATTCTGAAGGTGCGTTGGCCGCCTGTTGGCATATCAACAAGAACTGAGACGGAAGTACCCGGTGCATATGATCGGATTTTTACTATTGCTGATTCAATGTCAGCAATACGCACACCATCAATAGCGCGAATTACTGCGCCAACTGGAATTCCAGCTTTCTCTGCAGGATCTCCGGCGCTCAATATGAGAATCTTTGCACCAGGTCCCGTATATCTCTCATCAAACTGTCTCACACCTAAGACTGGACGAGTTGATTTTCCAGTTGCGATGATTTCGTCTGTAATGCGCTTTGCTTCATTAATTGGAATCGCGAAACCAAGCCCAATGTTTCCAGATGAAAGGGAAATAATTGCGGAATTAACTCCGATAATACGACCTTGTGTATCAACGAGTGCACCGCCGGAGTTTCCGGGATTGATTGCGGCATCAGTCTGAATCGCATTGACATAGGACTGAACATCTGTATCACCTACAGAGACTGGTCGATTGAGCGCAGAGACGATTCCACTGGTAACTGTGCTGGCTAGTCTAAGTGGCGACCCAATAGCTAGCACATCGTCACCAACGCTCACCTTAGATGAATCAGCAAGTAGCAAAGGCGGCAGGTTTCCGATCTGAATCTGCAGTACTGCGAGATCGTAGTTGGCATCGCGGCCAATAATTTTTGCAGGATAAGTATTGCCATTTGTGAGTTCGACAGTAATTGTTTTTGTTGCAGAGATTGCTGCCGTTTCAATGACGTGATTATTGGTGACGATGAAAGATGATGTCGAATTACTCTTATAGACCCATCCTGAGCCTGTGCCATTACCAGCGGTGGCGGTTACTGCGATTGAAACAACAGATGGGGTAACGAGCGAAGAAATAGTCTTTGCATCCATAGTCGCACCGCCGCCAATAAGGATTGCAGTGCGGTTAGAGGCACACTTTCCATCGTTTGATAGGAAGAGCGCCTTGGTGCGATTGTCGACGCACGCTGTAACGGTGGCGGTTGGGGTCAGCGATGCTGTGGCAACTGAACCAGCAAGAACTGCGCCTAGTGCAAATGCGATAGCTACTTTGTATTTCTTCATGGCTAGATAATGCCTTGAAATGCTGAGATTTTCCTGATTTAAATATTAGAGCTTATTTAAGCTTCAACAACCCAGCCGCCTTTAATGGCGACCTTTACCCTTGGAAGCGGCTTAGTGTCTGCGGGAGCGCTAACGACCTGGCCACCCTTGAGCGGATCAAATTTTGCTCCGTGAAGTGGGCAGGCGAGCTGCTTTGTGGAACGGTTATATGCGAGTGATCCCCCTTGATGGGTGCAGATCATCGAGTATGCGAAGACTCCGGTCTTAGTTCGAAGCACAATCGCAGGTAGTCCTTGCGTTGAAGTTGTAAATGAAAATGTAGAGCCGATAGGCAATTTACTAAGGCGGACAATCTTTTTGCCTGTTGCATGTGCAGAATCAAGTGAGATTCGTGTTGCAAAAGGCGCAAGAAGAAGTGCCGCGGCGCCTCGTAGTGTCGCCCGGCGAGATAGCTTTCTCTCGTTTGTCATACGCTCCCTGACTTGGATTCGAACCAAGAACCTGTCGATTAACAGTCGACTGCTCTGCCGTTGAGCTATCAGGGAATATTTTGAACGAGCGCACTCTATCGCATAGGCCAGAGGGCGCCCAAATTAAAGAGTTCCTACCGCCTCATCATGAAGCCCACGCCGAGCAGCCTCTAGCCCTACTAATTCGGCGAAAGCTGCGTTGTATTCCTCCCCGTTTTCAACGGGGTTGAGTCGCTGTAGGCGTGACTTGAGTTCGGCAATGGAGCGACTAATACCGACCTCACGTAAACGCGCCACGATACTGGCAACAAGTCGATCGGTAATTTCGCCATCTACACGAATAGGTTCGACGGAAAGCTCAGTAAAGAGCGCCTTTATTTCAGGTTCAGTGAAGTCATCTGGAGTAAGTGCATGTTCTGCAGTAATTGAATTAATCGCCGCTACAAGCGCACGATAAGCAGGATGAGTAAAGGCACCATCCTCGATCGTCTTCCATGTTGTAATCAATTTAGGATGCTGAACTTTTACCTTTAAAACTTCGCGCTCTAACAATAAACGCGGTTCAAGTGGATCTGGTCGCCATGTATTTTCAGCGCTTTCACCCGGAGCAACATCTTGAGCTGGTGCAAAATTACGCGCGCCCTGTGAGACTGCTCTGGTGACTATTTCAACTTCTACACCGAGCCAACCTGCGAGCAGGCGCGCATATTCTGGGCGGAGCGATTTATCTCTGATCTGACTTACAAGTGGCGCAGTCGCGTTAAGGGCATTTACACGTCCTTCTGCAGTATTGAGATTATGAAGATTGAGCTCTGTCTTGATAGCAAATTCAAAGAGCGGAATTCTTCGTGCAATCAAATCACGAAGGGCGAGATCGCCTTTATTTTGACGCAAATCACAGGGATCTAAGCCATCAGGTTCTACTGCCACAAATGTTTGCGTTACGAATTTCTGATCATCATTGAATGCTCGCATAGCAGCTTTCTGTCCAGCTGCATCACCATCAAATGTAAAGATGACTTCGCCGCGGAAAGCATCGTCATCCATTAACAATCTGCGGATGATACGAATATGGTCTGGGCCGAATGCGGTTCCGCAGGTTGCTACAGCCGTTGTAATGCCAGCCAAATGACATGCCATTACATCTGTATATCCTTCTACAACAACTACTTGGCGCTTCTTAGCAATCTCTTTCTTGGCAATATCAAGGCCATATAAGACCTGACTCTTCTTATAAATCGGAGTCTCTGAGGTATTTAAGTATTTAGGACCTTGATCTTCCTCATCGCTAGCGAGTTTTCTGGCACCGAAACCGACGACATCGCCCGAGATATCTCTGATAGGCCACATCAAGCGATTGCGGAACTTATCGATTGGCCCACGCTCGCCCATTTTTGAAAGACCTGCAAGTTCTAGCTCTTCAATAGTAAAGTCTTGAGAACGAAGTTCTTTTGTCAGCCCATCCCAAGAGTTAGGTGCGTAACCAACTCCAAAAGCTTCGCATGCAGCACGATCAAAGCCGCGTTTTGTTAAAAGCTCACGACCGAAGGCTGCATCGGGTGAGGTATTGAGAAGATTTTGATAGAACTTTGCAGCGGCAGCATGCGCTGCAATCAGGCGAGAACGATTACCGACTGGTGCTTTGCTACCGCTAAATGATTCGTCATATCTGAGGGTGTAACCCATGCGATCAGCTAGGCGTTCGATTGTTTCGGTAAATGAGAGATGATCAATCTTCATTAAGAAGGTAATTGCATCTCCACCAGTCTGACATCCAAAGCAATGAAAATATCCTTTGCTTGGCGTTACGTGAAAGGAAGGAGATTTTTCATCATGGAAAGGACAGAGACCTTTTTTCTGCCCTCCACCAGCATTTTTAAGCTGTACATAATCGGCAACAACTTCATCGATGGGTGCGCGTTCGCGGATGTACTGAACATCCTCATCTCTAATGCGACCGCTCATGTTGCTACCTTAGCCACGCTTTCGTAATTGTGCAGTCAGGTGAGCATGAAGTGCATATGCGCCAGGGTCAGTCAGACTGGCAATCTGGTCAATGACGACGCGTAGTTTCTCGCCATCAGATGAAGCAAGCTTCCAATCATCTTCAAAAATCGGGTCGAGCTCTGCTGGAGCACATTGAAAGAGCATCTCAACGAGTTCTTGAATTAAGACTTGTTGTTTTTCATAACGATCTTGCGATGCCGCGGCGCTGATTAAGTAGTGCCCAGCAACTGCTTTTAAGAAATCAACTTCAATAACGGCTTCGCGAGGAATCTCAAGATTTGCCGAATATCGAGTCAATGGACCGTCACCATGAATGCGACGTGTCTCGCTCTCTGCCGCCAATACAAAACGCCCGATCAACTGCGATGTTGAATCCTTAAGTCGTGCAAGTGACCTATGGGTGCGATCAAAGTAAATCGGCCAACAAGAAAGTTCTTGAAGCCTAAGCAACGCTGCGGCTGCTTCATCTTTGGTGGCATCGCTCTTGTAACCTGTAACCATCTCTTTATACAAAGTATCAAAATCGTTTTCAAAGTTTTTTACGGTGACCTGTCCTGCAAAGATGGCATCCTCTAAATCATGGACCGAATATGCGCAATCATCAGACCAATCCATAATCTGCGCTTCGATACATTTCTTACCATCGGGTGCTCCTTGGCGCATCCAATTAAAGATTGGTTCATCATCGCTATAGACACCAAATTTCTTTGGATTAACTTGATTGCTCCACGGATATTTAGTGGCGGCATCTAGAGATGCGCGAGTCAGATTGAGACCTACGCTCTTGCCACTTTCACTAACAGTTTTGGCTTCAATACGCGTTAACAATCTTAAACTCTGCGCATTACCCTCAAAGCCACCACATGATTGCGCCAGCTCTGCGAGAGCTTCTTCACCATTATGACCAAATGGTGGATGACCTAAATCGTGCGAGAGACATGCAGTCTCCAGTAAATCAGGATCTGCGCCAAGTGACTCACCAAGTTCGCGACCAATCTGTGCACATTCAAGGGAATGCGAAAGTCGAGTGCGCTGAAAGTCATTCTCCCAGGGGACTGCGACTTGAGTCTTTGCAGCAAGACGGCGAAGTGCAGCAGAGTGAATTACTCGTGCACGATCGCGCATGAACTCGGTGCGACCAGCACGCTTCGCTGGTTCATCGATGAAGCGCTCTTGGTCGGTATCGGTGTAACCGCGCATGTTCATGGCCATACCTTATAAGCACTGTTGTTGAGGTGGTCACTGATATTGATTCCACGACGCCCCAGCGTGATGTAAGCCAAATAAGCCCCTGATTCACGCACGAGATAACGAAAGCTTGAGCCATCTAAAGAATTGGGGCCCGTAGCTACCGGCGAACATGAAGCGATGGCATCGAGATCTTCCGCCATCGTGATGCTGCGTTGGCAGTGATACGGGTCAGTTGCAATGATGACATTCTTGATGTTGCGCTTCTTCATCTCGGCAACATAAGTCTTAGTTTGCGTGCGAGTATCGCGCCCGATTGGAAGCGAGACAATATCGCTTCGCTTCACACCATTTGAACGTAGCCAGTCAGCACCCGATGCGGCTTCAGTTGTTCTATCTCCCGGAGCACCTTCGCCAACGGTGATAATCAATGGAGCAAGGCCTAAATCATAGATTCGCTTCGCCTCTTGTAAGCGTGCCAATAAAACTTCACCGGGGCGACCATCGAGTTGCGCAGCGCCAGGTACGACAATTACTTCAGCGTTTCTAATCGTTGGATTGTGTGCAGCGTTCCAGGTTACAACCAAGGCATATCCCGGGATAGCAAGAATTACAGTGAGAATAAGAGTGATGGTTCTTCGAATTAATTTAAACATCAGCCACCCGAGAACATATCTTCGGCCTCGAGATGAATCATCTCATCTGGATCTTTCAACCATCCATCTGGCAACGTTGGCGGGCGACCATGGCTAGTGCGTCCGCGCGGCAACGCAGCAACCTCAACTGGATAAGGCTGATCATCTAATTGATCAAGAAGTGCACGCAGTTCATTGAGCGATGAGACCATTCCGAATTGGCGACGAAGTTCGCTCGGCACTCTAAAGCCTTTTAAGTACCAGGCCATATGTTTACGCAAGTCG
This sequence comes from Actinomycetota bacterium, assembly GCA_009704515.1. Next base: position 8,442 of record WLDZ01000002.1, on the reverse strand, counting down.
CGGCAACCACGATCTTCTGATTCAAAGTATTCGACTATTAACTCGCCATGGCGAAACATCACTTCGCGGACTTCAAAGAGTGAAGGCAATAAAGGTGCAGCATCACCGCGCATTGCCGCAACTAAATCAGCAAATAACCAGGGGCGTCCTAAACAACCACGACCAACAACAACTCCCGCACATCCGCTTTTTTCAAACATATCGAGGGCATCTTTACCGCTCCAGATATCGCCATTTCCCAGTACTGGGACACCTGTAGGCGCCAAATGTTCTACTAAATTCTTGATGGCAGACCAATCTGCTTTGCCTTCATACATCTGTGCAGCCGTTCGCGCATGAAGTGCTACCCAAGCAACACCCGCATCAGCTGCTGATTTGGCTGCTTCTAAATATGTGTGGTGATCACTATCGATACCGATACGCATCTTTACTGTTACTGGAATTCCAAAAGGCTTTGCTGCATCAACAGCGCCTTTTACGATTGCAGAAAAGAGATTGCGCTTAAACGGCAGCGCTGCTCCCCCGCCTTTGCGTGTGACTTTTGGAACAGGGCAACCAAAGTTCATATCGATATGGTCGGCCAAATTTTCACGGCCAATCATCTTTACCGCTTCAGACATATGGTGCGGATCAACGCTATAGAGCTGCACCGAACGCGGCCACTCACCAGGTCCAGGTTCAATCATTCGCAAAGTCTCAGGGACTCGTTCTAGTAATGCACGAGCAGTCACCATCTCTGAAACAAAGAGACCCGCACCTTGTTCGCGACAGAGTTGTCTAAAGGGTGCGTTGGTTATTCCTGCCATCGGGGCGAGTACAACAGGTGGATCTACCTGATGTATGCCATCCCGAAGAGGCAGAGGCAGTGCTGATGACTTTAACAAGTTGGCTTTAGCAACCGAGAAGTTTCGGAGCCAACCATGACTCAACTTGATCGATTGAGATACGTTCCTGGGCCATTGTGTCGCGATCACGAATTGTGACTGCATTATCTTCCAGGGTTTCGAAATCGATGGTGATACAGAAAGGGGTTCCGATTTCATCTTGGCGACGATAACGACGGCCAATGGCTCCGGAATCATCGAAATCGATATTCCAATTCTTACGAAGCTGCGCTGCGAGATCTCGTGCCTTTGGTGAGAGATCCGCATTACGAGATAGTGGAAGTACGGCAGCTTTAACTGGAGCAATGCGGTGATCAAACTTCATCACAGCACGCTTCTCCATTTCGCCCTTGGCATTAGGTGCTTCATCTTCGGTATATGCATCCATCATGAATGTGAGTGCGCAACGATCTACACCCGCTGCTGGTTCGATTACAAACGGTGTCCAGCGCTCATTTTTCTCTTGATCGAAGTATGAGAGATCCTTACCTGAAGCCGCTGAGTGTGCCTTGAGGTCAAAGTCTGTTCGGTTAGCAATACCTTCGAGCTCGCCCCATTCGGTGCCATTGAATTCGAACTTGTATTCGATATCTGTTGTGCCCTTTGAATAATGTGAGAGCTTCTCTTTTGGATGCTCAAATAGACGAAGACGTTCTGGATTAATGCCAAGATCTTTATACCAATTGAGGCGAGTCTCAATCCAATACTTGTGCCACTCTTCATCGGTCCCTGGAACAACAAAAAATTCCATCTCCATCTGCTCAAATTCGCGAGTACGGAAAATAAAGTTTCCAGGAGTAATTTCGTTGCGGAATGATTTACCAATCTGGCCAATACCAAATGGTGGCTTCTTGCGTGAAGTCGTCATCACTTGATCAAAGTTAATGAAGATTCCTTGCGCTGTCTCTGGGCGAAGATAAGCAAGTCCTGATTCGTCTTCAACTGGACCAAGGAAAGTCTTGAGCAAACCAGAGAATTGCTTTGGTGTAGTGAATTGGCCCTTATTGCCGCAAGCTGGACAGTTCATATCTGCCAATGATTCAAGCTTCTTCTTATGCTTTGCTTCGTATTGTTCTTCTAGATGATCTGCACGATAACGCTTATGGCAAGCAGTACATTCGGTCAGCGGATCACTAAAAGTGGCAACGTGTCCTGATGCTTCCCAAACTTCACGGGCAAGGATGACTGATGAATCGAGACCGACAACATCTTCGCGACCCATCACCATTGACTTCCACCATTGGCGCTTTACATTGTTCTTGACCTCAACACCGAGTGGTCCGTAATCCCATGATGCGCGCAATCCGCCATAAATCTCTGATGAAGGAAATACAAAGCCACGACGCTTTGAGAGAGAAACGATGTTTTCTAAGCGATCTACCGCCATGAGGTGCTCCATCCGGTTTTAGTGTTGCAACCGGGGAATCGAGCTTGTGATACTCCGGCTGGCTGTCGGCGCTCTTTCAACGATTCTGCTGTTAAAGGAACGTGGGTAAATTTTACCGCACTATAAATCCATGTTAGAGATCTTTGGAATAAGCCCCTGGTTCATCAATTGCGGTTGCAAGCAGAGGCACAACTTCCATTTTTATTGCAGTCGAGCTCAAAGCGCGGCGATATGAACCAACATTTTGCCAATGGGTGACCAGGGTCCAGAGCTCGTTATCGTCGAGATTCTGGCCGAAGTCGCCTGAGATAAAGCCTTCGCGTTCAGAAAATGCCTGGCGAGCGCGCTCAAGGTTGGCGCGAAAGGCCTCTTGTTCAGCCAATGGGGTGCGAAATCGAGCAATTGCGATCATGGAGTGAGCTTAAGGGGTCAAAATAGGGGGTGGAAATGAAAATCATTTTCATTTGTGCTATCTTCTCGCCATGACAATCGCAATCGTTCTCGCAGCCCTCACAGCACTGGCAACTACAGCCGGTGGATTCCTCGCTATCAAATCAAAGGATCGCCTCCATTTAGTCCTCGGACTTTCTGCAGGCTTATTGCTTGGTTTAGTCGCCTTTGATCTCTTGCCAGAGGTATTCGAACTTGGCACTCAAGAGATTTTTCATGCCCCTGCTGTATCAGTGGCATTAATCGCAGGATTCTTGCTGCTCCACTTCTATGAGCAAATCTTTGGATCGCACGAACCAGCAGAATCAGATTACGGGCATGATCACAAGCATGCTTCCAGCGTTGCGGGCTCTATTGGCGCACTTGCTATGGGTGGCCACGTCTTTCTTGATGGTTTAGCTCTCGGCGTTGCATTTAAGGTAAGTACCGATCTCGGTATCGCAGTCTTTATCGCCCTGCTTGTTCACGCATTTAGCGATGGGCTTAACACCGTCTCTTTCTTAATCAAGAGCGGTAAATGGGGCAAGAAAGGTATTTGGTTATTAGGTGTTGACGCTATCGCTCGCGTAAGCGGTGCAGCGCTCGGTGCCACATTGGCAATCAGCGATAACTTTATTGCTATCTATCTCGCACTCTTTGCCGGAATCGTTATCTACCTTGCGACATCTCATATTTTGCCTGAGGCGCACTCTCGTCATTCATCACGTTACACAATTTTGGCGACAATCTTTGGTGTCTTGGTTATGTGGGGCCTTGTTAGCTATCTTCATAGCGGGGATGCACATACACACGGATCGACCACTGGCATTCATGAAGATGAACATGCACATGAAGAAGAGGGTGTTCATGAAGATGAACATGCACACGAAGAAGAGGGTGTTCATGAAGATGAACATGCACATGATGAGGAAACAGCGGTTAAGTAATGTCCCGCTCTAACCCACGAGTCTTAAGCACCCTAGAACGTGCCGGTGGTTTTGCCAGCGCGCAAGAGGTCTATCGACTCATGCAACGTGAGGGCGAGAGCATTGGTTTAACAACTGTCTATCGCTCATTGCAGAGTCTTGTTAATGACAAGATCGTTGATGTATTGCGGCGAGATGATGGTGAAGCTATCTACCGGTTGTGCGGTGAAGCCCACCACCACCATCTCGTCTGCAAAGGTTGCGGAGATACCGTTGAAATTGAGGGCGGCGCCATTGAAAAATGGGCGAAGATGATGGCCGAAGAACACGGCTTCAGAGATGTCGGACATACCGCCGAAATCTTTGGGCTCTGTACAAAGTGTTGAAATGGGAAATTTCCGTGGAATTCCTACGTGTGCCTGTCCTGCGTGCGGATCAAATCTGATCCAAATTACAGCGACGTTTTGTCCGCATACATATGAGCTAGAGATGTACCTATTGGATAATGCACAATGCGCAGAATGCGACGCTCTCTTAACAGCGCCTACGCCTATAGATCATCCAGCTGCCTCATAAGCAGGAATCACTCTTAACGTGCGAGAGGGCCTAGAAGAAAATCAGCTAAACGTGCAGTTGGGTTGGGCCGTCCTGAATGCTGCGCTTTAAACGAATTAGTTCCATCTTTGCCACAGATAAATTGAATGTAAGAAGGACCGCCAGGGTGTGAATCGATCCATCTTGTTAAGTCATAGACCTTCTCGTCAATAATTGACCAACATGCGTTCTTACTATTTCTCATCTCAACTTGAGCCCGTGTTATGCCAGCTTCAGGGGTACTGGATACGGATGGTGAAGGAGCTGGCGTCGGTGTTGCAGAAACTGATGGAGTTGCGGCTGGGGTTACAGCTGGAGTGGGAAGTGCGCCACGAATTACATCACCCGGTACTTCGCGATATCCAACACCAAGGGTGATGGCAGATCGCACCTTAGAAGTAATCGTGAAGTTATAGATCCCTGATTCGGCTGGCTTATTTATGCGTCCGAGATAGAAGTAAAGAGTTTGACTATATGTTTCCAAAAATTCTGTTCGTTCATCTAATTTCATGACCTGGCGCGCACCTGATGGAGAAGTGATAACAAGAGTGGGAAGCTGATTAACCTTTAATTTATTCTCAGGGGCTTTATCAATAATCAGGTACTGCACTTCTAGCGAATCCCCTGCCTTAAGTTGTGCGCGGAATGCACGCACCTCTCTTGCCTTGGTAAAGCTAGCGCGAACTGCAAAAGAAATGGTTCCATCAACAAGTAATGGACCTTTTGCGGCAGTGGTATCGCTCTTGCCGAGATTTACTGGTTGATGTGCAGATGCGTTATTAATCCCAAGAAGAGTGAAAACAATGGCCAGCGCAACTATCTTTCGCATGGCGAAACGGTACAGGTACACCACACCGGGTGCTAGTTAAAACTAAGCTTTACCGAACCTGCGATCACGCTCAGAATATTCTTCTATGGCTTTCCACAAGATTGCCGGCGTCATATCGGGCCATAGAACATCCATAAAGACGAACTCGGCATAGGTTGCTTGCCATGGCAAGAAATTGCTGGTGCGTTGTTCACCCGATGAACGCAAAAATAAATCTACATCGCTCATCTTTGGTGCATAGAGATACTTTGCAAATGTCTTTTCAGTAATCGCATCAGCTTTTACTTTGCCGCGCTTTACATCTCTTGCTAACTCTGTCGCAGCATCTACGATTTCAGCTCGTCCACCATAGTTAACGCACATATTTAAGGTGAACTTCTTATTCTTTGCTGTCAATTCTTCAGCGGTTTCAAGCTCTTCAATCACTGATTTCCAGAGACGTTGTGGGCGGCCAATCCATTGCACCTTTACGCCAAGATCATGCAGGCGGTCGCGACGATTGCGTAAGGATTCGCGGCTATATCCCATTAAGAACTTCACTTCTTCAGGCGAACGCTTCCAGTTTTCAGTTGAGAATGCATAAGCGCTAATCTCTTTAACCCCAAAACCGATGGCTGCTTCCACTAAATTAAAGAGGACTTTCTCGCCTGCTTCATGGCCGGCGGTGCGTGGCAGGCCACGCTCTTTAGCCCAGCGGCCATTGCCATCCATCACAAGTGCGATGTGGTTGGGAACTTCTACCTTCTGCTTACTCATGCACGCTCCACCATTGGCAAACTACGTAACCCTCTTTCAAGGTGCCATTGTAGATAAGCAGCAATCAATCCACTAGCTTCTCGGCGAAATCTTGGTTCACTTGCTGAGGCAGAATCCCAATCAGAGTTAAGCAGCGCCTCCATTAACGCTAATGTTTCTGGTGCGGGTGTTGCTGAGGCCGATGGACGGCAATCGTTACAGACAGATCCACCGCCGACTAATGAGAAGTAACGATGCGGGCCCGGTTTTTCACAACGCGAACAGAGTGTGAGCGACGGCGCATAACCACCGAGGGCTAATGAACGAATCAGAAAAGCATCGAGAATCAATGACGGGTCATAGCGATTTTCGGCAAGCGCGCGCATGCCACCAACAACAAGTGAAAATTCTTGTGGTGCTGGTTCTTCTTCATGGGGTGAAAAACGTTCGGCGGTTTCGAGGATGGCATGTGCAATTGTCCAGCGCTGATAATCACTAGAAATCTCTTCCCCATAATTTTGCAGAGCTTCTACCTGCGTGATTGTGTGAAAGGTGCGGCCAGTGTGCAACTGAATCTCAACGTGACTGCCCGGTTCAAGACGGGCGCCAAATTTAGACATGGTGCGACGAACACCTTTAGCGACTCCGCGAATACGACCATGCTCTTTGGTAAGCATCGTAATAATGCGATCAGCTTCGCCTAGTTTCTGGGTTCGCAAAATGATTGCTTCATCCCGAAATAGCGCGCCCTTGGTACTCACGGCGTTAAGGGTAGTTAGCGAATGGCGCGATTGATTGCAGACACGACCGCTTTAAGAGAGGCCGTTGTTGTATTTGGGTCGATTCCAACGCCCCAATAGACATCTCCACCAATTGCACACTCAAGATAGGCAGCTGCCGAGGCATCGCCACCTGATGAGAGTGCATGTTCGCTGAAATCTAGAACACGGACATCAACTCCGTAATTATTAAGAATGTTGCAGAATGCAGCAATTGGACCATTACCGTGGCCTGCAAGTTCTACCGCTTCACCACGATCAGTAATCTGAACAGTCAGCTGTACATCCTGACCCATCTCAGACTTTTGTGAAAGTCCCTTGAGGCGAAAGCGTCCCCATGGTGCTGACTCTGTTGGTAAGTATTCATCTTCAAATATCTGCCAGAGTTGATTTGCAGTTACTTCGCCGCCATCGTGATCTGTCTTTGCTTGCACGATACGAGAGAATTCAATCTGTTGGCGACGAGGCAAATCAAGGTGATGCTCACTCTTCAAAAGATAAGCAACGCCACCTTTACCTGATTGTGAATTAACGCGGATAACGGCCTCATATGAACGGCCAATATCTTTTGGATCAATCGGAAGGTATGGAACAGCCCACGTGTGCTGATCAGTTGGAACTCCAGCAGCCTTTGCATCGCGCTCTAGGTGCTCAAAGCCCTTCTTAATGGCATCTTGGTGCGAACCAGAGAATGCAGTAAAGACAAGGTCGCCACCATAAGGATGGCGCTCTGGCACCTTTAGCTGGTTGGCATATTCAACGGTACGACGAATCTCATCAATGTCACTGAAATCAATATGCGGATCAATCCCGTGTGAGACCAAGTTCATTCCGAGAGTCACAAGGCAAACATTTCCGGTGCGCTCACCGTTGCCGAAGAGCGTTCCTTCGATGCGATCTGCTCCTGCTAAGTAACCAAGCTCTGCTGCAGCGACACCTGTACCGCGATCATTATGTGGATGAAGTGAAACGATTACCGAATCGCGATTGTTGAGGTTGCGACACATCCACTCGATTGAATCGGCATAAATATTTGGCGTTGCCATCTCAACAGTTGCCGGAAGATTCATGATGGTCTTCCACTGCGGAGTTGGCTTCCAGATATCGTTGACCGCATTACAAACTTCGACTGCGAATTCAAGCTCTGTACCTGTATATGACTCAGGTGAATACTCGAAAGAAATCTTTGTCTCAGGCACAGTCGACATAAGATCCAGACAGAGTTTTGCTCCATCTGTCGCAATCTTCTTGATGCCATCTTTATCAAGGCCAAAGACCACGCGACGCTGCAAAGTTGAAGTCGAGTTATACAAGTGAATAATCGCCTGCTTCGCGCCAGCGACCGCTTCATAGGTGCGTCGGATGAGGGGTTCACGTGCCTGAGTAAGCACTTGAATAATGACATCATCAGGGATTAAATCTTCATCGATAATTTTGCGGACAAAATCAAAGTCCGTTTGAGATGCAGATGGGAAGCCCACCTCAATCTCTTTGTAACCCATCGCAACGAGCAACTTAAACATCGCAAGCTTGCGCGGGGTATCCATAGGGTCAATCAAGGCTTGGTTGCCGTCGCGAAGGTCTACAGATGACCACTTCGGCGCTGCAGTGATTTGTTTATCTGGCCATGTGCGATCAGCAAGCTCAACAGGAATAAATGATGAGTAGCGATGCACAGGCATCTTCGATGGTTTTTGCTTTGGAAAGTTCATTTCTTTGCTCCTAGTTAGTTAGCCGAGTTATTACCGGCAACACCAAACCCCGCAGCGAGGAGACCGGTGATTAGGCCTCGCTACGGCGGATAAGTAGGAGTCCGCGGAGCTTCATAGTGGGGTAATCCTATCCCCCAAATACCCCGCCTGCCAATACGCAGAGTAGG